>CAIMEK010000875.1 GCA_903839965.1 uncultured Acetobacteraceae bacterium
GCTGGTGTTGCGCCGTGGCGCCGTGCCGCCGGACGCCGCCGCGCTGGGCGGCACCGCGCTGGTCGAAGTGCCACCGAGCTTCGAGGACGGCTTTGTCGATCGCCTTGCCACCGCGCCGGCGGTGGCGCCGGCCGAGCCGGCCCGACCCGCCGGCGATGGCACGCCGATCGAGGTGCGCGACCTGGTACGCCGGTTCGGGACCTTCACTGCCGTCGACAGAGTTGGCTTTTCGGTGTCGCGCGGCGAGATTTTCGGGCTGCTCGGGCCGAACGGGGCGGGCAAGTCGACGATCTTCCGCATGCTGTGCGGCCTGCTGCGGCCCTCCGGCGGGTCGGCGCGGGTGGCCGGGCAGGACCTGCTGCGGGCGCCGGCGGAGGCGCGGGCGCGCATCGGCTACATGGCGCAGCGGTTCTCGCTGTATGGCGAGTTGTCGGTGGCGGAGAACCTTGCCTTCTTTGCCCGGGTCTACGGGCTCGATCGGGCGGCACAGGCGGCGGCGAGTGCCGATGCGCTGGAGCGTTTTGACCTGTCCGAGGTGCGCGGCGCGGTGGCGGCGGCGCTGCCGCTGGGGGTGAAGCAGCGGCTGGCGCTGGCGGCGGCGCTGCTGCACCGGCCGGAGATTTTGTTCCTGGACGAGCCGACCTCGGGGGTCGATCCGCTGGCGCGGCGGGCCTTCTGGGCGCGCATCAGCGCGCTGGCGGAGGCGGGGGTGACGGTGCTGGTGACCAGCCATTTCATGGACGAGGCGGAGTATTGCGACCGGCTGGCCATCGTCAGCGCCGGAAAACTGATCGCCACCGACACCCCGGCCGGCCTGCGCGCGCGGGTGCAGAGCGACGATCTGCCGGCGCCGACGCTGGAGGACGCGTTCATTCGCCTGGTGGCGGCGCCATGAGCCCGACCTTCACCCGGCTGCGCGGGCTGCTGCGCAAGGAAATCCTGCAGGTCGTGCGCGATCCGTCGTCGCTGCTGATCGCCTTCCTGCTGCCGGTGGTGCTGCTGGCGGTGAACGGCTACGGCGTGTCGCTCGACGCCAGGCACATGCGGCTGGCCGTGGTGATGCAGGCGCCGGCGGAGGATACCCGCGAACTCATCCAGGCCCTGGCCGCCTCGCCCTACCTTGCGCCGGTGGCGGCGGCGAGCACGGCGCAGGGCGAGCAACTGCTGCTGGCCGGCGAGGTGCGCGGCGTGCTGGTGCTGCGCGAGGACTTCTCGGCGCGGCTGATGCGCCCGCTGCGCTGGCCGGCGCGGGCGCAACTGCTGGCCAACGCCACCGACCCGAACACCGCGCGCATCCTGGAAGGCTACGTGCAGGGCGCCCTGGCGGCCTGGGCGGGCGGGCGGGCGCAGGAGAAACGCGTGCCGCTGCCGGGCGGGATTTCGCTGGAGCACCGCTACTGGTTCAACCCGGAACTGCGCTCGGCCGACTTCATCGTGCCGGGCATGGTGGCGTTCGTGATGTCGATGGTCGGCACGCTGCTGACCGCGCTGGTGGTGGCGCGCGAGTGGGAGCGCGGCACCATGGAAAGCATGCTGGCCTCGCCGGCGCGCATGGGCGAGATGATCGCCGCCCGGCTGATCTGCTACTACGGCCTCGGCATGCTGGGCATGGTGGTGTCGGTACTGATGGCCATCGAGGTGTTCGCCGTGCCGTTCCGCGGCAGCCTGCTCGTGCTGGGCGCGGCGGCCTCGCTGTTCCTGCTGTTCGCGCTGGCGCTCGGGCTGTTCATCTCCACCCTGGCGCGCAGCCAGTTCGTGGCGGCGCAGGTGGCCTTCCTCACCACCATGCTGCCGGCGCTGATGCTGTCCGGCATGCTGTTCGACATCGCCTCCATGCCGCCCTGGCTGCAGGCGCTGACGCATGTGTTCCCGGTGCGCTACCTGGTGTCGATCCTGCAGACGATCTTCCTGGCCGGCACGGTGTGGGCGCTGATCCTGCCCAACCTCGCCGCACTGGCCATCGCCGCGGCGGTGGCGGTGGCGGCGACCATGGCGGTGACACGCCGGCGGCTGGACTGAGGGGCGCGGGCGATGTGGCGGCGGATTTTCGCGCTCGTGCTGAAGGAACTCACCTCGCTGTGGAAGGACCCGAAGACGCGCGCGGTGCTGCTGGTGCCGCCGTTGATGCAGGTGTTCATCTTCTCCTACGCGGCGACCTTCGAGGTGAACAACGTGCCGCTGGCGGTGTGGAACGAGGACAACGGCGCGGTCTCGGCCGAACTGGTGCGGCGCTTCGCCGCCTCGCCGGCCTTCCGGGTGGCCGCGGTGCCCGACCATCCCGCCGCGGCGGCCGCCCTGCTGGACGCCAAGGACGTGGCGGCGGTGCTGCACGTGGCGCAGGATTTTTCCGCCCGCGTGCTGGCCGGGCGCACGGCGAGCGTGCAGTTGCTGCTCGATGCGCGGCGCTCCAACACGGCGCTGCTGGTCAACGGCTACGCCGCGACGATCGTGCAGGGCTTCGCGCTGGAGCGCCAGGCCGTGCCGGTGGCGCCGATCGCGCTGGAGGTGCGCGAGTGGTTCAACCCGACGCTCGACCCGCAATGGTTCATTCTGCCCGGGCTGGTGGCGGTGCTGTCGCTGATCGTGTCCATGCTGGTTTCCTCGCTGTCGCTGGCGCGCGAGCGCGAACTGGGCACCTTCGAGCAGTTGCTGGTGACGCCGCTCAGGCCCCTGGAGATCATGATCGGCAAGGCGGTGCCGGCGGTGATCGTGGGGATACTGGAGGCGCATATCGTCATTGCCGCGGCGCGGCTGTGGTTCGCCCTGCCGTTCACCGGCAGCATCGCGGTGCTGGAGGCGGCGCTGCTGGTCTACATGCTGGCCGGCGTGGGGGTGGGACTGGCCATTTCGTCGTTCGCGCGCACCCAGCAGCAGGCGATCCTGGGGGTGTTCATCTATGCCTCGCCGGCCATCGTGCTGTCGGGCTTCGCCTCGCCGGTGGAGAACATGCCGGAGTTGGTGGAATGGTTGAGCCGGGTCGATCCGGTGCGCTGGATGCTGGTGGTGGCGCGGGGCGTGTTCCTGCAGGACATGCCTGCCGAGGTGGCGCTGCAGGCGATCTGGCCAATGGCGGCGATTGCGGCGGTTCTGCTGGGCGTGGCGACCGTGAGCGTGCGGCGGGCGTTGCGTTAGGCGCGTATTATGCTGGCACTATTCAATCACGACGCTCTATAACCGCCCTTCGTTGACCCGCTCAGAGACGGGCAACCTCGCGATTAAGTGAATAGAAGGCCGCGAACGATGGTGGTTTTGTTGCCACACCCCACTTGTTTTAACCTGGCGGCGTTGCCGTGTTAATCCAGGTACCGGCTATGCTCGGGTTGATGCAGCTGTTTTGCCGCGAGTTCGCCTCATGAGTCAGGTCTTGTTGGGGAACTGCGCCGATGCTGTCTGGATGAAGACCGGCCAGCGGGCCGACGAGGAGCGGGTCGAACGACTGGAGGGGGAGATCGCGGCGCTGCGCCGCCAGCTTGCGCATGCCCAGAAGCTCGCCTCGGTCGGCCGGCTCACCAGCAGCGTGGCGCACGATTTCAACAACTTCCTCACCGTCGTGCTGAGCAACGCGGCGCTGCTGCGCGACAGCGCCGAGGCGGCGGGCGATGCGCGCGGCGCGCGGCGCGCGGCGATGATCGAGCGAGCCGGCGAACGCGGCGCCCGGGTGGCCTCGCAACTGCTCACCTTCGCGCGCAAGCAGACGCTGTTCCCCGAGACCACCCCGGTGGGGCCGCTGCTGGGCGGCATGCAGGAACTGCTGGCGCGGGCCGCGGGCACGGCCAACCGGCTGGTCATCCGCTGCGCCGACGACGTGGGCACCATCAGGGTCGATCCGGCGCAGCTCGAATCGGCGCTGCTGAACCTGGTGATCAACGCCCAGGACGCGACGCCCGACGGCGGCGGGACGATCACCATCGCTGTGGAGAACACCACGCTCGGCCTGGCCGAGGCGGCCCGGCTGCGGATGCCGCCGGGCGAGGTGGTGCGCATCACCGTGGCCGACAATGGCAGCGGCATCGCGCCGGAACTGCTGGAGCGCATCTTCGAACCGTTCTTCACCACCAAGGGAGAGGACAAGGGCAGCGGGCTCGGGCTGGCCCAGGTGCGCAGCTTCCTCGGCCAGTCCGGTGGGGCGGTGGACGTGGCGAGCGAGGTCGGGGCCGGCACGACGATCGTGCTGCTGCTGCCCCGCGGCCCCGCGCTGCCCGTTGCACCCGAGGCCGACACGCCGCCCGCCGTGGCCGACGGCGGGGGGGGCGTGCTGATCGTGGAGGACACCGAGGATCTGCGCGGACTCGCCCGGACGATGCTGGAGGAGCGCGGCTACCGCGTGCTGGAGGCGGCCGATGCCAAGACCGCACTCGATCTGCTCGCCACCGACGCGACGCCGATCGGCGTGCTGTTCACCGACCTGGTGCTGCCCGGCGGGGTGAGCGGCCTGGAACTGGCGCGCGAGGCGCGGCGGCTGCGGCCGGACATCCGGGTGCTGCTGACTTCCGGCTATAGCCGCGACATGCTCGACGAGCACGGGGCCGATGCCGAGGAATTCCAGTTCCTGCTCAAGCCGTACACGACGGACAAGCTGATCGCCCGCATGGCCGGCCTGGCCCCCGGCGCGGTGCCGGCGCCGCTGATCTGGAGTTCCGCCCATGAGCTTGGCCTGCGCGAGGTCGACGAGCAGCACGTCCGGCTGGGCGCGCTGCTGAACGAGTTGGCGACCGCCCTGCGGGACGGCCGGGACCATGCGGCGGCGTTGCGCGGGATCGTCCGCTTTGCCGAGTTTCACTTTGCCACCGAGGAGCGGCTGATGGCGGCGCACGCCTACCCCGGCGCGGCGGCGCATGCGCAGGCTCACTGGCTGCTGCTGGAGGAGATCCGCGGCTTCCGCCCGGACGCCGACCGGGTCAGCGTCGGCCTGGCCCTGCGCTACCTGCAGGAATGGCTGCTGCACCATGTGGACGGCCACGACCGGACGATGGCCGAGACGCTGCGCGCGCAGGGCGTGCAGTAGCGGGCATCGGCCCGCTCCTGCGGTTTTGCAGCGGGGCTCGCGTGTCATTGTCGGGCGACTTCGTGTAGCGTTCTCCACCAGCAACGTGGAGGCGACACCGACATGAGTGACCTGGCGACCAAAGATCCCTGGATGGGGCATCGCGCCGGGCTGGCGCGCAACTGGTGGGCGCTGGTCATCCGCGGCGTGATCGCGGTGATTTTCGGCGTGCTGGCGTTCATCGCGCCGGGGCTCACGCTCGGCACGCTGGTGCTGGTGTTCGGCGTCTACGCCCTGGTCGACGGCATCTTCGCCATCATCGCCGCGGTGCGCGCCCTGGCTGCGCACGAACGCTGGGGCCTGCTGCTGGGGGAAGGCATCCTCGGCATCCTGGCGGGGCTGGTCGCCTTCGCCGCGCCGGGACTGGCCATTGTGGTGTGGATCAGCTTCATGGCGGCCTGGGCGGTGATTACCGGCGCGCTGATGCTGGCGGCGGCGTTCCGGCTGGATGCCGGGCACGGCCACTGGCTGATGGGCCTGGGCGGGGCGGTGTCGATCGTCTGGGGCGTGCTGCTGTGGATGTGGCCGATCGCCGGGGCGGTGGTGCTGACGATCTGGATGGGCGCCTACGCGCTGATCTTCGGGGTGTCGATGATCGCGCTGGGGCTGCGGCTGCGGGCCCGGCACCAGGGGGCCTGAGCCGCGGTTCCCTAAGGGATAGGGGAATCGAGGATGTTGGCAATCAGGGCGGGGTCGACGGCTTCGAGGCGGTCGGGGGACCAACGGGGCTGACGGTCCTTGTCGACCAGCATGGCCCGCACCCCCTCGGCGAAATCGGGGTGGCGGGTGACGTGGCGGGTCATCGCCAGCTCGGCCGCCAGCGCCTCGCGCAGCGACAGGGTGGCGCCCCGCCGCACCGCGGCGAACGACCACAACACCGAGGAAGGCGACATCGTGAGCAGCGTCGCCAGGGTGTCGCGGGCCCAGCCGGTGCCCTCGGCACGCAGGCGGGCGACGATTTCTCCGACGCTGTCGGCGGCGAAGCAGCGGTCGATGGCGGCACGCTGCGGCGCCAGGGAGAAGGCGGGCAGTTCGCGGGCGTGCACCGCCACCGCCGCGACGCCGTCGCGGGCCAGGTCGGCGGCCAGCGCAGGCAGGTCGGCGCGCGGCACGAAATGGGTGGCCAGCCCCGCATGCACCGCGTCCGCGCCCTGCAGCCGCGCCCCGGTGAGCGCGAGGTAGAGGCCGAGTTGGCCGGGCAGCCGCGGCAGCACGTAGGTGGTGCCGACATCCGGCAGCATGGCGATGGCGGTTTCCGGCATGGCGAACACGCCGGCCTCGGTGACCACGCGGAATTGGCCGTGCACCGAAATGCCGACGCCGCCGCCCATGCAGATGCCGTCGATCAGCGCCACGCAGGGCCTGGGGTATTCGCCGAGGCAGCCGTTCAGCGCGTATTCCTCGCCAAAGAAGGTTGCCACCGCCGCCGCGTCGCCGGCCAGGGCGTGCTCGCGCACCGTGCGCACGTCGCCGCCCGAGCAGTAGGCGCGCCCGCCGGCGCCCGCGATGACCACCGCGTGCACCGCCGGGTCGTCGCGCCAGGCGTCGAGCGCGGATTGCAGGGCGCGGATCATCGGCAGGTCGAGCGCGTTCAGCGCCTTCGGCCGGTTGAGCAGGAGATGGCCGATGCGGCCACTACGGCTGGCAAGCACGCTGGGGTTGGACATGCGCACAAAGGCTCCGTTGCGGGGCGGAACCCCCCCTATATCGTCTCTGCCGGCGGCCGCCCAGATCGTGGGCGGCCGGCAACGCCGTATGGCATTGCCATATTGGCTCGCAGGCGATACGGTTTGGCATGGCTGCCATAAGCCTAAGAACATGATGTTGCGCGCTATCCTGGCGGCCGGGCTGATTGCCGTTGCCGGCCCTGGCGGGGCGTGGGCGCGCGACCTCACGGTGGCGCTCACCGCCGGCGGCCCGGTGGAGGCGCTGCGGCAGGTTTACGCGGCGCCGTTCGTGGCCAGCGGGGCGAAACTCGATACGGTGACGCGCGCCCCGGGGCTGGAGGCGCTGCGCGCCGGCGCCGCCGAGTGGGACGTGGTGCAGGTGAGCGGCGCCAACCTGCCGGCGGCCTGCGGGGACGGGCTGGTGGACAAGCTCGACTGGTCCAAGCTGGGCGGGCGCGACCGCATGCTGGCACAGGGCGCCACCGATTGCGGCATCGGCGCCTACGCGCGGGCCACCGTGCTGTCGTGGGATCGCGCCAAGTTCCAGGGCATGCCGACCTGGCAGGATTTCTGGGACATCGCCAAGGTGCCGGGCAAGCGCGGCCTGCGCCGCTCGCCGCGCGGCACGCTGGAGATCGCGCTGCTGGCCGACGGCGTGGCGGCGGGTGACGTGTATCGCACGCTGCGCAGCGACGACGGGGTGGCGCGCGCCTTCCGCCGGCTCGACCAGTTGTCGCCGTACATCGTCTGGTGGACGTCCGGCAACCGCGACGCGCTCGGGCTGCTCGGCTCGGGCGAGGTGCTGATGACCAGCGCGCCCTCGGCCGCGGTGGTGCTGGCGAACCGTGCCGGCCTGCACAGCTTCGGGGTGCAGTGGAGCGGCGGGCTGGTGGCGGCGCAGTACTGGGCGATCGTGAAGGGCACGTCGAACCTGGCCGACGCGCAGCGCTTTCTGAGCTTCGCCGCCGATGCCAAGCTGCAGGCGAAGCTGCCCGAGGCCGCGGGCCTGGGCGGATTGGCGAAGGGGGCCAATGACGGGCTGCCGCCCGAACTGCTGGCGGCCTCGCCGAGCGCGGCGGCCAATACGCTGTTCGTCGACGAGGGGTTCTGGCGCGACAACGAGGACAAGCTGACCCGCCGCTTCGAGGCGTGGCTGGCGCACTGAAGGGGGTTGACCCGGCGGTGCCGCGTCGGCTGTTTGATACGTAATCGTAACAATTAGGGCGCGCCTGGGCCTGGCGGGGTCATGCCGGTTTTTCGGGCAGCCCGAGCAGCACGTGCCAGGGGAAGCCGGAGCAGCGCGGAGCGTCGTCGCCGGGTGGCGGGAACGCGGGGCGTCGCGCCGGTGCGGGGGGTGGCACGGCC
>CAIMEK010000876.1 GCA_903839965.1 uncultured Acetobacteraceae bacterium
TCATACTCACCTCACCAACCGCCAGCTTCCACCACCGCCTGGCTAACCCAGCACGACGGCGAAAGCAGGCCGTAAACTACCCCTTTCGGGGCTTATTTTAGTGCCTATGGGGCGGAGCCCTGGCCTTCCTTACGCTGCCTTCGCCACCTCGGCGGTATCTGGCACCACGTCCAGGTGGCAGGCCGTGACATGTCCGTGTGCGGGCGAATTCGGGGCCGGGCGCAGGATGGGTTCCTCGCTCCGGCAGCGGTCGAAGGCGAACGGGCAGCGGGTGTGGAAGCGGCAGCCCGGGGGCGGGTTGATCGGGCTCGGCACGTCGCCGTGCAGGATGATGCGTTGGCGTTTCACCGTCGGGTCCGGCACCGGCACGGCGGAGAGCAGGGCGCGCGTGTACGGGTGGTGCGGGCTGGTGAACAGGGTGCGTCGGTCGGCCAGTTCGACGATCTTGCCGAGGTACATCACGGCCACGCGATGGGTCAGGTGTTCGACGATCGCCAGGTCGTGGCTGATGAACAGCAGGGCGAGGCCGAGTTCGTCCTGCAGGTCCGACAGCAGGTTGATGATCTGCGCCTTCACCGAAACGTCAAGCGCGGACACCGCCTCGTCGCAGATGATCAGGTCCGAGCCCGGGGCCAGGGCGCGGGCGATGCAGATGCGTTGGCGCTGGCCGCCGGAGAACTCGTGCGGAAACTGCCGCATGGCGTCGCGTGGCAGCCGCACCTTGTCCATCAGTTCGGCGATCCGGTCGTCGAGTTCGCTGCCCTTGGCCAGGCCGAAGTTGATGATCGGTTCGGCGATGATGTCGCGCACGCGCTGGCGCGGGTTGAGGCTGGAGAACGGGTCCTGGAACACCACCTGCACGCGCCGGCGCATCGGGCGCAGTTGCGGGCCGGGCAGGTTGTCGATGCGTTTGCCGTCCAGCCAGACCTCGCCGTCGGTAATCGGGTACAGGCGCAGGATGGCCTTGCCGACGGTGGACTTGCCGCAGCCGCTCTCGCCCACCAGCGACAGCGTTTCGCCCTTGTCGATGCCGAAGCTCACGCCGTCGCAGGCGTAGACGTACCCGGTGGTCTGGCCGAGCAGCCCGCCGTACAGGGGAAAGTGCTTCTTCAGCGCGATGACTTCGAGCAGCCTTGGCGTGCTCATGCGGCCAGCTCCGTGGTGCGCTCGGCGTAATGGCAGGCGGCGAAATGGTTCGGGATCTTCTCTTCCACCGCGGGCGCCACCTGGCGGCAGAGGTCGGTTGCCAGCGGGCAGCGTCCGGCGAAGGCGCAGCCGACGATCTTCTCGCGCAGGCTGGGCACCTGGCCGCGGATCTCGGTGAGTTTGCTGCGCCCGGTATGTTCCAGCGACGACCCGAGTTTGGGCACCGCGCCGAGCAGGCCGCGCGTGTAGGGGTGCATGGGTCGCAGGTAGATCGCCTCCACCAGCCCTTCCTCCACTTTCCGCCCGGCGTACATCACCACCACGCGCTGCGCCATTTCGGCCACCACGCCGAGGTCGTGGGTAATCAGCATGATCGCCGAGCCCAGCCGGGTTTTCAGGTCGCGCATGAGGTCGAGGATCTGTGCCTGGATGGTCACGTCCAGTGCCGTGGTCGGTTCGTCGGCGATCAGCAGCTTGGGGTTGCAGGCCAGTGCCATGGCGATCATGACGCGTTGGCGCATGCCGCCGCTGAGCTGGTGGGGGTATTCCTTCACCCGCCGCTCGGGCGCCGGAATGCCCACCAGCGTCAGCATTTCCACCGCCCGGCGTTCGGCGTCCCGCGCCGACAGGCCTTCGTGCAACTGCAGGGTTTCGCCGATCTGGTAGCCGACGGTCAGCACCGGGTTGAGGCTGGTCATCGGCTCCTGGAAGATCATGCTGATGTCCTTGCCGCGGATCTGGCGCATTTCCGGCTCGGACAGTTGCAGCAGTTCGCGGCCCTGGAACACCACGCGGCCGGCGACCTTGCCGGGCGGTTCGGCGATCAGCCGCAGGATGGACATCGAGGACACCGACTTGCCGCAGCCGCTCTCGCCCACGATCGCCACCGTCTCGCCGGCGTCGATGTAAAACGACAGCCCTTCGACCGCGCGCACCACGCCGTCGATCGTTCCGAAATGCGTCTGCAGGTTCTCGACCTGGAGCAGGGGCGTTGCCATTCCGCTCAGATCCTCTTGGCGAGTCGCGGATCGAGGGCGTCGCGCAGGCCGTCGCCCAGCAGGTTCACCGCCAGCACCGTGACCGACAGGAAGATCGCCGGGAAGAACACGATGTAGGGCTTCACCTGCCACAGCGCGCGGCCTTCGGCCATGATGTTGCCCCACGATGGAATGATCGGCGGCGTGCCGGCGCCGATGAAGCTCAGGATCGCCTCGGTGATCATGGCGGAGGCACA
>CAIMEK010000877.1 GCA_903839965.1 uncultured Acetobacteraceae bacterium
GACGGAACGAACTGGAAGCCCACAACGGAGGCCGGCGGCAGCCCCGGCGGCAGCTCCGGGCAGGTGCAGTGGAACAGCAGCTCGTCGTTCGCAGGAATCACGAACGCCACGAGCGACGGCACGAACCTGATCCTGACCAAGCCGGCAGCAGCAGCCTACCCGTCTGCGGGATCGACCATCCTTACCGGATTGACGGTGCCCCCGCTACCCGTGGCACTCGACGGCGATCTCGGATTCCCCTTGTTCGGAACGCTTGCCATGTTCGGGAACGTCGGACCGGCTGTCTGCATACTCGGAGCGCGTGGAAGCGGCGGTTCGCTCTGGGCTATAGGGATCCCTGCTCCGGGCTCTGCGAGCGGAACATTGTCCCAGCCGACATGGGCCGTCACCACCGTGCTGACTCGACAGGCGAACAGGTCCGTGATGACCGGCACCACCGCAGCGAACTCGGTGGCCGGACTGGCCTCCACCCTGTTGAGCGTATGGCGCGGGAATGCTGCCGGAGCCGGCGGCTTCTTCTGGTGGGGTCGTTCGGCGCTCAACACGGTCGCGACCGGGAATGCCATGCGGTCTGCCTTTGGCCTGGGTGGATTTACGGCGACGGTCGAACCGGACACCATTGCCAACACGGCCTATTTCGGCTGCAAGACCACCGACACGACCCTGCACGCGTGCAGCAACGACTCCAGCGCGCACGCGAACTGCGCGGATCTCGGCGCCAGCTACCCGTGTCGCTCGGACACGTCCACGACGTCTCTGCCGCTGTACGATTTCTACCTGTGGGCGGCGCCGGACGCCGCGACCATCGGGTGGGCCATCTACCGGCTCGACTCGGCCGCGAATACGTCCGGCTCGTTCTCGTCGCAAATGCCGGCCAACAACGTGCAGATGACGTCGTCCATGTTGCTCAATGGCGCTGCAACATCGGCAGCACCCATCCTGCATTTCTGCGGCATGGGCATCGTGGCCGGAATCTAGGAGAAACCATGCCCATCACCCCCGACCTGCTCGCGCGCGGGCTGCGAATCCCGGCGGACCGCGCCGCGAAGTGGGCGCCGCACCTGGAGGCAACATGCCGACGATGACCTGCCCGCGCTGCTGGGCGCACCCGAGCGATGTGTCGTGCGACCTGTGCCGCGGCACCGGCGTGGTTCCCGACACCGACCTGTCGCCGCACTTCCGGCTGTCGGAATGCCTCGTCAGCGACACGGCGGTTCGCAAGGGCATCCCGAACGATCCCGGCCCCGATGTGTTGCAGCACCTGCACGAGACGGCGACGATGCTGCTCGACCCGGTGCGCGCCCTCCTGGGCGTGCCCCTGCACATCAACAGCGGATACCGATCGCCGGCCGTCAACTCGGCCATCGGCGGCAGCGCGACGAGCGCGCACATGACCGGGTACGCCGCCGACACGCACCCGCTCGGGATGAGTCTGGCCGACATGACCACGCGCATCATCGCGAGCGCGCTGCGCTACGACCAGATCATCTACGAGATGGGGACGTGGGTGCATCTCGGCTGGCGCGGACCGAATGGCAGCGAGCGCCGCGAGGCGCTGATGATGTTCGGCGGGAAGTACTTCCGCTGGGACCCGAACGACGCGCGGGTGGGGGCGTGACGGCATTCGGTCGCGCTACAATGCAGGCGGGGCGCCCGGCGCCCGGATGAGGTTCGCGTGACACCGCCATCCCGCAACAACGACGCCCTGCGGGCCGCAGAGCTGCACTCGCGCGAGCGGGTCGAGGACGCCGCAGAGCACGCCGCCGAACGCCAGGCCGACCACGACGAGCTCGTCGCGGAGCTCGTCGCGGAGCGCATCGCGGCGAAGACCGGGCCGCACCGCAGGGGCGACTCCGTTCTGGTCCGGTACCGCTTTCTGCGGACCTTGCGTGGCGCGCACGTCTCCATCATGGGCGCCGTCGCAATCGTCGCC
>CAIMEK010000878.1 GCA_903839965.1 uncultured Acetobacteraceae bacterium
CGCCGCCCGAAGCGCCGTCGCGTCAAAATCACTCCGGAGCGGAATGGCCATGGCGAACCTCCATCGTTCACCATCCTGAGAATCATAGCCGCGCCGCGCCGCGGAAAACACGAACGAGTCAACCCTTCAGGGCACTGGTATAACCGTCTCGGCCTCCAGGACCGCTACGCCTCATACCGTCCTGGCCGAACGAGACCCCAGGGATCAACCTAACAGGCTGCGGAAAAACCGCTGAAGAGCGAGCATTCTCCTGGCTTCTGGCTGCCTGGATGGCCATGGACGCGGCCGATTTGAGGGTTTTCGCTGTCCTGCCCGGCGAAAACCATGGCGCCGGGCCGGTTCTGGACAGACTCCGGGCGTCGTTACGCCATGGCAGCCAGCAGCTTGGGCATCCGGATCAGGTTGTAGGCTGCTGCCGCCAGGGTGAACATCCAGCCCATCCGCGCCGTGCCGCGGTAGCGCGTCTTCCGTTGTCCGCCCACCGTCTTCATCCAGCCGAACACCTCTTCGATACGCTTGCGCACACGCAGGCTTACCTTGTAGCCGGCATGGCGCGTGGTGCGGCCGTCGATGGCGGAGCGGCGGCGCTTGTCGTTCTGTACGACGTGCGCGGTCACGTCCATCTGCCGCATCCCGGCGGCGAAGTCCGCGGTGTCATAGGCCTTGTCCGCGCCAAGCGTGATGCGACCGCCGGCAGGCAGTTCTCCGACCATCGCCTCGGCCGCCTCGCGCTCGGCGGTGCCGGTGGCGAGCGTCGCGCTGGCAGCCACCACCAAGCCGCTACGGTTCTCCATGACCACATGCCCCATGTGGCACAGCTTCGCCGCTTGCCCCGTTGCCTTCTTATACAGGCGGGCATCAGGATCGGTGGTCGAGGCGTGCGTCTCGTTGCTGCGTTTCTCACCGTGAAAGTCGCGCTCGCCGTTGCGCCCATCGGCAGGCGGTTCGCCGCTGCCGTCCTTCGGCCGGAAGCTCTTGATCGACGCCCAGGCTTCGACAAGTGTCCCGTCGACCGAGAAGTGATCGTCCGACAGCCGCGGCTTGACCTGTGGGTCGGCCAGCAGCGCCAGCAGGAAGCCGCGGGCAATGTCGCCTGCCAGCAGCCGCTCACGGTTCTTGGTGAACACGCTCACGTCCCACACCGGCGCGTCCATCGACAGGCCAACGAACCAGCGGAACATCATGTTGTAGGTCAACTGCTCCATCAGTTGGCGCTCCGAGCGCACCGTGAAGAACGCTTGCAACAGCAGCGCCCGCAGCAACTGCTCAGGCGGGATCGAAGGACGGCCGACCACCGAGTAAAGCTGGTTGAACGCCGGTGACAGCCGATCCAGCGCAGCGTCCGCCAACGGGCGGATCACGCGCAACGGATGGTCCCGCGGCACCATCGTCTCCGGACTCAGGTAGCTGAACATCCGACCCGTCTGGCGATCCGTCCCGCGCATTCGTCAATATCCCCGCAGCCGCTATAGACCAGAGAGAATCCGATCAATGGCGGTCCGACAAGGAGTTTTTCCGCAACCTGCTAAATGCCAGAACGCCGCGGCGGCCTTCTGGCATTCGTCTCTGATGCGTTCTTACGCCGGCGGGCCGATGCATTCTTTCTCCGGCGTTGACACTAGTTGGCGGTTCAAGAACCGCAACTGATCAGCGCGTCAGCGGAAACTGGGTTCCGCACACCGCTGTGGGTCAGTGGCCCACCTGCGCCAGACTCTTGACGGTCGCTCCGGCGGGCCACCGACCCACAGCTGCCACCGCCGAACAGCACCAAACCGCAGACAGTCACCGCCTCCATGCCTCGCGCGCGCAGCCCCGACGCCGTATCCCGCATCGTCAAGGGGGTCACGATTGGGGTCTGACTCAATCTTGGTGCAATTCGGGGTGAGGATGGGCGGCATTCTGGTGAAGGATGTCCCTGATGGGTCGCGATCTGTCGCTTGCACCTTGCGGGCTCGTCGTCGAGCGGGTCGAGACCGAAGCAGAGGGACTGCTCATCCTAGC
>CAIMEK010000879.1 GCA_903839965.1 uncultured Acetobacteraceae bacterium
CCGGTGGCGTCATCGCCTACTACCCTTGCTATATCGACAAGACGACCAAAGAGAAAAAGCGGACCAGGGACTGCCGGCAAGTCATCGCGATCCCGGCTTATGGCGAGTGGGGCATCCAAGCCGATCCGGCCGCGTGGATCATCTACGATCTAACCGGTCAGCCATTCGACGTGACACCGAAGGACTACCCAGTCGATCAGCCCCGCCTCACCGCGAAGCAACTCTCGATTGGCCCGACTGCCGGGACTACGGTTGGGCTATCGTCGCTGATGATCCTCTCGGACCCCGAGCGGCGGCCGGTGGCCAAGCTCATCTGGAAGACTGAAGGCCTGCCCGACATGCTCTCACTGTGGACAGCCTTGCCGACTGAGATCCGCAATGAGGTGCTCGTCGTGACCCAGGCCGGCGGGGCGACGGCCGATATTCCGCCGTCACAGGCGAAACTGTTCGCCGGGCTGCCGGTGGCGGTTGCTGGCGATTCGGACGATGCCGGCCAAGTTGGTGCCGCAAAGTGGTGCTTGGCGCTCGATGGACTGACTACCGAGACCAGGAACGTGAAGTTGCCCTGGCCAGTAGAGAGAAGCCACGGCAAGGACATTCGGGACTACCTGATCGGGACACCGCTGCCGGGCGATCCTGAGTCAGCGCCGGGTGACACGTTGGCACCGAGACCGTATCAGGCCCTGGCTGACCTATTAGCAGGGACAGCGGCATGGCAGCGGCCAGACCCAGCGATGGAAGCTCAGACCCAGGTAGCGGCCAATGGTGACACACAGGCCGGTCCCAATGGCGCTCCGACAACCCAACAGATCGATTGTTTCACCGACCAGCAGATCGTGTCGGCCCTCCAGATTGATGTGCTCGGCCGCACGCCGGATGGGGCGATCAAGATTTACTCCGAATTCCTGGCCCGAACCGTGATGGTTGATAACGTCGCTCGGACCAAGTACCCAGATTTCCTGCTTCACTTCGGTACGCCGGCGCGGAAGTGCATCTCCAAGGTCGAGGAACCGATCATCGGAATGCATTCAGTTGGGGCCGTGCGGGAGGCCCTGGCTCATCTCGCCAGTTACCGGGTGATCGGTGAGGAAACAGAGCTTGGTCTGGGTGTTTGGCCGGTTGAGGACCGACCTGACCAGGACGGCAAGCCGGCAGACCTCGACGCGGTCGTCTTGGTCAATAGTCACGAAGGTGCGGTGGTCAACGGCGAGGCCAAGAAGATCACCCACCCGCGGCACGGGAACCGGATCCTCAGTTTCGAGTCGGGCGCCAAGCCCTGGTACGATTTCGACAAGCTAACCGCTCTGCTCGCCCAGGCGGCCGACGAACGGTTCCGCTGCACCGTGATCGACGATCTGGTCAATCTATGGGCTCGCTGGAGGTGGCAAGGTGCGAACAACCCGACGACGGCCGCCGGTCTGGTCCTGGCGACCTGGGTGCAATCCCTTTGGTCGTGGCGTCCCCGGATCGATGTGCTCGGGGCCAGCAACACGGGCAAGTCGATGTTTTGCGCGGCTCTTGCCGGAATATTCCGCGATTTGGTGATCCTGACTAGCGACACTACGGCGGCCGGGTTGCGCCAGAAAATCGCCAACCGCATGCTGGCGGTCGTGGTCGACGAGGTCGACGCGAAAAACAAGGCGAAACTGGCCCGGCAGCGAGAGATTCTCGAGATGCTCCGGTCGGCCAGCCGGGGCACGGCGGCGATCCGAGGTAGTGGCGCCGGGAAAGCGATGGAATTCACCTTGCGTCACCTCGTCTGGGTGGCAGGCATCACGCTGACCTACGATGATCAGGCCGATCGGAATCGGGCGATCATACTGAATCTCCTCCCGCCACTTCCAGGCATGGCCGGGAAGCTCGTTCTACCGCCGGCTGATTTCCTGGCCGACTTGGGGCAACGAAGCCTTGCCGTGGCCTTGTGGGCGATCAGGGCGGCACGGCCTATGGCCGTTGCGCTGAAGGACACTAAGGTCGACGGCGTCGACGCACGGTTGATTGAGAGCTATGCCGTGCCGGCTTCCATGATCGCGGTTGGCCTCGGGTACGGCCAGGACGCCGCGATGCCCATTCTGGCGTCCATGGTGGCCGAGACCACGTCTGATTCGCCGCTCGAGTCCGATGAAACTACATTGATCGCGGACATTCTCCAGGCCAAGGTATCGCTCGGTCAGTATCGACTAACTGTTGGGCAGGCAATCCAGCATGTGATGACCGTGACAGCCGACAATCGAGATTCCTGGAGGAAACAATTGGAGGGAGTCGGGATTCGCGTCGGTGCTTCAACCATAACTCTGAACTACAACGCAGTTCGCGCGAGTCTTTTGCGTGGAACACGCTGGGAAAGTCAGCCCATAGATCAGACGCTACGCAGGATCCACGGCGGTCGAGCAACACAGCAGTCTATCGGTGGGGTTAAAGGTCGAGGCCTGACGCTGAAACTCGACGAGTTCGTCGCAACGTACATCGGCTCTATACGGGACATGGAAGATCAGGAGCCCCTGCCGGGCGGCGACGGGTTCTA
>CAIMEK010000880.1 GCA_903839965.1 uncultured Acetobacteraceae bacterium
ATTCGACCCGCCGGACTGGATAAATGAACCCTTGCCGAAATTTGTAAAACCGATATCCACACGGCCGGTAAAAGTTAAATTATACTGCGCTTGCGTGACCACGATGGTTCCCGCGTTGGTGGCATTGATCTCCAGGGTATTGAGTAGCGGCGTGGTCGAATCGTTATAGACAATCGTCTTGCTCACGCCGTTTGCGTGCAGATAGACCTTGTTGCCAGTAACGGGCGCCCCGATGCCGGGCGTACCGCCCTCGGTGTCCGACCAATTGGCAGTATCGGTCCAATTGCCGTCAGCGCCAATCCAGTAATTGCTTGCCGCATTGGCCGCCATGGAAACCAACATTGCGCTGCACGCGGTCAAGATCGCGACGGTTGCTTTCATGGTGATATCCTTTCGCTTGGTTTTTCGAACGATGGCGCTGCACGCACTCTCCCCGCATCGATTTAACCATCCGACTTGTCCGTCGCAGTCTCTCACCTCGGCAGTCTCCGGAATAGTCCCCTCCGTTTACCTCAATGCCTCCTCCTATGGCTTCACGCCATTCACGATATTTGGCAGCTTCTCCCCGTGTAACGCGCGCGCCGCGATGGCGGCGGCATCGGTGCGAAGCTTGCGCAAGGCCTGCGGGCTAAACGAGGCGACGTGCGGCGTAAAAATTGCATTATCCATCTTCAACAGCGGATTGTCGATGTTAATCGGCTCCGGGTCGGTCACATCCAGCGCGGCGGCGGAAAGCTGACCGCTCCGGAGGGCTGCGATGAGCATGTCGGTTCTGGCCAGCGTGCCGCGCGAAGAATTGACAAGGATCGCGCCCTTCTTCATCTTCGCGATCGTCTCCGCGTTGATCAGGTAACGTGTCTTTTCCGTGCTTGGACAGTGCAGGCTGAGCAGATCGCTGCCGGCCAGAACTTCGTCGAGCGTCGCGGGGACGCAACCGGCGTCCCGTACGGCAGAAGCAGGCGCGGCGGGATCGAATACCAGGATCCGGCACTTGAACGGCTTCAGCCGGGCGGCTACCTCCCGCCCGATGCGGCCGAACGCCACGAGCCCGACGGTCATGTCCTTGAGTGCATGCAGGGCTGCCAGTGGCACTGGCAGCTTCCACTGGCCGCCCTTAACGGCGTTGGTGCAGGGCACGATCTGGCGCGTGGCCGCCAGGATAAGCGCCAGGGTGTGGTCTGCCACCTCGTCACTACAGTAGTCCGGCACATTGCAGACGGGGATATTCTTTGCGGCCGCGGCTTTGAGATCAACGTTATCCACGCCGATCCCGTAGCGGACGATGCCCCGGCACTTTTGCATGGCCGCGATGACCTTTGCCGTGACCGGCGCGAACTGCGTGATGACCGCGTCGGCGTCGCCTACCAGATCGATCAGCGCCTGGTCCTTGCCGGCCTTGAGCGCTGCCAGCCGGCAACCGAGCGGTTCGAGAACTGCCCGCTCCAAGTCCGTGTCGTCAAAAGTGTAATCGGTAATGACGACTTTCCAGGTTTCATTCGTTTTGGCTGCCATGGGTTACTTCTCCTGCGTAATTGGGTTCCTGAGAATGTCGATGCCTTCCACCTCCACCTCGAACACATCGCCGGGCTTGAGCCACACCGGCGGCTTGCGGGCAAATCCCACTCCCGCCGGCGTCCCCGTCAGCAGCACCGTTCCCGGCAGCAGGGTCATGCCCCGCGAGAGGTAACTGATCATGAAGGGGATGCTGAAGATCATCAGGG
>CAIMEK010000881.1 GCA_903839965.1 uncultured Acetobacteraceae bacterium
AGCACCGCCCCGCCGATATGCCCCGCGCCCCCCAGCATGGCCATGAACAGGTATTCGATGCCGGTGCCGATATCGAAGGCGGTCGGGCTGATCACCCGCTGCACATGCGCGAACAGCCACCCCCCGACCGCGGCGCACAGGGCGGACACCACGAAGGTCGCCAGCCGCACCCGGAAGGTGTCGATGCCCAGGCTCTCGGCCATGGCGGTGCCGCCGCGCAGCGAGCGGATGGCGCGGCCCTGCCGGCTGTCGAGCAGGTTGGCGGCGAGCAGGAAGACCAGCCCGACGATCGTCCAGACCAGGTAGTAGGAGGCCACCGGCGAGGCCAGCGACAGCGTGCCCAGCATCACCGGCGGAATGGCGGCGATGCCGTTATGCCGGCCCAGCACGTCGAGGTTGCCGAACAGGAAGAACAGCGACAGCCCCCAGGCGATGGTGGACAGCGGCAGCAGGTGCCCCGACAGCCGCAGCGTCGCCCCGCCCAGCACCAGCGCCACCGCCGCCGCCAGCGCCAGCCCAAGCGCCAGCCCCAGCCAGGGCGAGCCGCCCGCCGTGGTGGTCAGCCAGGCCGTGGCGTAGGCGCCGATGCCGACAAAGGCGGCCTGGCCGAACGAGGTCAGCCCGCCCACGCCGGTGAGCAGCACCAGCCCCAGCGCGGCCAGAGCCGCCATGCCGGTGTAGTTGAGCAGGGTCACGCCGTACGGCCCGAGCAACGCCGGCGCCACCGCGAGCACCAACACGCAGACTATCGCCGCCGGGTTCAGGCGGCGGATCACGGGAGCTTCTCAGGCAATTGCATTCCAGGGGTTTCGGCGCCCGGCCAGTCGGGGCTCCCCTACTCTGTTCCCTGCCCGGACGCCAGAGAGGGGCTGTTACCCCGCCAGCGCCAGCACCGCCCCGGCCACCGCCTGCCAGGCCGCCGTCTCGCTCAGCGGCAGTTGCAGGAACTTCAGCGCCACCAGCGCGCCGGTGCCCCACAGGTAAGCCGGGTGCGGGCGCCCCGTCAGCCGCCAATCGCGCAGCATGGCGATGACCAGCAGCGAGCAGCCCAGCAGCGAGGGCATCACGTCCACCATGACCGGCGGTGGCCCGGGTGGCCCGGGCGGTGCCAAAAACACCAGGTACCAGCGCGCGAGCGCCGCCCCCAGCAGCGACACCATCGCCACCAGCATCAGCCGTTTGTGCCATTCCGGCCGCCGCACGTTGCCGATCGCGCCGCCCACCACGACCGCGAAGAAGGCGATGGTACTCAGCGGCACCAGCGCGAACGCCTTGCCCGCCTGCGCGAACCCCGCCGCCGCCGCTGCCTGCATCATGTTGATCGCGACCATGATGCCGAGGATCGTCATCGCGGTGGCGAACGATACCCCGATCATCCCCACCATCCGGTGCCGCGCCAGCCGTCCCGAGGCCGCCAGCCAGGTCTGGTAGACGAAGAAGATCGACCAGGCGAAGAACACCAGGCCGTGGATATGCACGACCGGGGCGGCCTTGAACGTGCCCCGCACCACCGGCATCCAATAGGTCGGCGCGAATCCAAGGAAGGCGATCGCCACGCAGGAGATCGCCATATAGACGTAGAAATATTCCGCGTCGGCACGCACACGCGTGCGTGCTTGCATCGTCGTTCCCATGGCTCCCCCTTGCCCGCCGGCCAGCGGCTGTTTCGTCTCTGCCGCCAACAAGCTAGCGAACGTTCCCGGCGCAGCGCAACCATGCAATGGCGGCCATGTCTCCTGATCCGCTCACGCAGTACGCCATGTGCGCCGCGGTTCCCCCGGCGGGGGCTGCGCGATCGCGGATCGGTGAAGCAGGCTCTCAACCAGGGCGTTTCATTGCGACGCCGCCTGAAATAGGAGCGAGACCGCAACGGGCCGCGAAACTGCCAAGGCTACGACTGGCTTTTTCCATAGGCCTCGGCTAATTATATCGGTATTGTGACAATCACGAATCGGAATATTGCAACCGCATGTGAGCGAACAAGCGGCAGAACGACGCGTTAAGGTTGTATTAAGCAACCGGTGGGAATTTCTTGCAGGCATCAACCATCACTGCGGCTGTCCATGAGCGCATCGCGTTTCCGTGAAACTATGCTTATCAACCTCCGCGATATGTGAGTTGCGGACAGAAGTTCCGCAACGCCAATAAGACGCCTGGAGCAACGCGGTTCTCCGTGCGCTTCCAAACAGCGAAACATTTCGCTGTCCGTGTTCTGCGCCGCAACCCAGCCGGCCGCCCTGAGCGGTACGGCATCCATGAGGAAACCTTGATGACCACTCGCATTCTGCACTTCCTGGCCTGCCTTCGTTGCGACAGCCGCGGCGTGACGGCGCTCGAATACGGCGTGATCGCGGCCGGCACGGTCGTTGCGATCAGCGCGACCATGACGGCGATCGGGCCCCTCCTGAAGGGCGTGTTCACCTCCATCCAGGCGGCCCTCTGAACCACCCATCCCGGCGGGCGGCGGGCCGCACCCGCCGCTCGCGCGAACATCGCGCGATCCTGGCGGATGCGCCGGCTTTCAGCCGGCGTTTTCTGTTTGTGCAGGGTTGCCAGGAAACCGATATCGTCACGTGGCGAAAAACGCGCACGCGCGCGTCAGGCCCCCGGCACCGCCCCGCGCAACCAAACGCCGCGCTCGGCCGGACTTCAACTGTACAGCGCACGATCGGACGCACGCTCACACGAGTTATTTACCCACGCACACGGCGCGTTGCAGGCCTCGTTTATCAACCTCCGCGATCTGTGAGTTGTCGTTGTCGATTCCGCAAGGCCAATAAGACGCATCGGGTAACGCGACAGCTTGCTGCGCTGTCAAACGGCACCGGCCGCTGCTGCCTGATGCGTCCTGACCGCACTCCGCCAGGCGTCGATGGGAACGACGTAACAAAAAACAGGAGCCTTTAATGTCCATCCTCCACGACACCGCGGAATGGTTGCCCTGATGCGCCTGGCGTTCGTCGCCATCGCCCTGGCGCTGTTGGTGGTGGCAGCGTGGCGCGACCTGCTGGCCCGTACCATTCCCAACATCATCAGCGTCCTCCTGCTGATCGGCGGAATGACCAGCCGCGCCTTCGAGGGCCTCGCCGCGCTCGGCTGGTCCATGCTCGCCGCCGGCGGCCTGGGTATCGTTCTGGTTGCGATCTACTCGCGCGGCCTGCTGGGCGGCGGCGACGTCAAGCTGATGAGCGCGCTGGCCGTCGGTCTGCCGCCGGAGGCGGGCAACATCACCACCGAG
>CAIMEK010000882.1 GCA_903839965.1 uncultured Acetobacteraceae bacterium
TACTCGCCGCCCCGCTCGCCCCGGACAGCGTCGGCGCGCAAGTCCTCACCAGCGCCTCGGAGCGGCTGTCGCGGCTCTCAGGCGAAATCCTCAGCAATGCCGAGGCGATTGCCGATTTCCCCACCCTCGGCAACTGGCTGGTGCACCTCGCCACCGATCCGGACCGCCAGCAGCAGGTGATCGGGGTGGGCTGGCGGCTGCTGCTGGTGCTCGCCGCCGGCCTGATCGCGGAAGCCGCGCTCCGCCCCGTCCTGCGCCGCCCCGCCGCCGCGGTCCGGGCCGCCACTCCGGCGCATCACGCCGACGGCGTGCTGCCCCTGGAGGCCGCCGGCCTGGCTGAAGCCGAAGCCGGCCAGACCGAGAAACTGCGCCGCAAAACCCCGGGACTGGTCCTGCTGCTCCGCCTGCCGTTCGCCATCAGCCACTTCGTGCTCGACATCCTGCCGGTGCTGGCGCTGCTCGCGGTCGGCTACGTCATCGCGGGCACCCCCCTGATCGACAGCTACACCACCCGCCTGGTCATCATCGGCGTGCTGCAGGCCTACGTCGCCTGCCGGCTGGCGACCGCGGTGATGCGCCTGCTGGTTTCCCCCGGAAACCCGCGGCTGCGGCTGGTGCCGGTGTCCGAACACGGCGCCGCCTACCTGCTGCGCTGGACCCGCCGGCTGGCCGCGCTGGTGGTGTTCGGCTACGCGGCCGCCAGCATCGGCCTGCTGTTCGGCCTCTACACCGTCGCCTACGACGCGCTGCTCAAGCTGGTCTCGATGGTGGTGCTGGTCTGCCTGGTCATCATCGTGCTGCAGGTCCGCGTGCCGGTCGCGCTGCGCATCCGCGCCGCCGATGACCGCACCGGCTCGGTGGCAATGCTGCGCAACCGCTTCGCCGCGATCTGGCACGTGGTGGCGATCTTCTACCTGATCGCGCTGTGGCTGGTGTGGTCGCTGGCGGTGCCGAACGGCCTGTGGCGCCTGGCCTCGACCGCCGTCATCGTCTTCCTCGGCCGAATGCTCGCCATCTCGGCCTATGGCGCGCTCGACCGCGCGCTGCTCGTCTCGCCGGCAACCGCCGCCCGTCACCCCGGGCTGGAGGCACGGCTGCGCGCCTACCAGCCGGTCAGCCACGCCTTGCTGACCGTGCTCATCACCGCGCTGGCCTGCATCGCGCTGTTCCAGGCCTGGGGACTCGATTCACTCGCCTGGTTCGGCACCGGCGCATTGGGCGGGCGGATCGTCGGCGCCCTCGGCGGCATCGGCGTCACGCTGGCGCTCTCGCTGGCGGTGTGGGAAGCCTCCAACTCCGCCTTCCAACTGCACCTGGCCCGGCTGGCGCGCGATGCCCAGGCCGCCCGCTCGGCCCGCCTGCGCACCCTGCTGCCGATGCTGCGCACCACCCTGCTGGTGAGCATCTGCACCGTCGCCGGCCTGATGGTGCTGAGCGAAATCGGCGTCAACACCGCCCCGCTGCTGGCCGGCGCCGGCGTGGTCGGCCTGGCGATCGGCTTCGGTTCGCAAAAACTGGTGCAGGACATCATCACCGGCCTGTTCCTGCTGCTGGAAAACACCATGCAGGTCGGCGACGTGGTCAGCCTCGGCGGCATGTCCGGCACGGTGGAAGCCCTGTCGATCCGCACCATCCGGCTGCGCGCGCTGGACGGCTCGGTGCACATGGTGCCGTTCAGCGCGGTCACCACGGTCACCAACCAAACCCGCGACTTCGGCTACGCCGTGGTGGACGTCAGCGTCGGCCTGAACGAAAACCCCGAACACGTCGCCGACCTGCTGCGCACCGTGGCGCGCGAAATGCGCAACGAACCGCGCTGGGAGGCCACCATCCGCGACGACCTCGACGTGCTGGGCGTGGACAGCTTCCAGGAAACCGCGCTGGTGCTGCGCACCCGCACCAAAACCGTGCCGAACCAACGCTGGGCGGTGGCCCGCGAACTCAACCGCCGCATCAAGGCCCGCTTCGACGAACTGGCCATCGAAAGCCCCTGGACCAGCCATCGCGTGCTGAGCACCAATCCACCGCCTCCCGCGAACGAGTGAAGGAAGGCCAGGGCGCTGCCCTGGACCCGCCAGGGGTCAGTGGACCCCTGGACCCCATCACTTGGAGGGTCTTGGCGAGAGGGGGGCGAGGAGATGTATCGGCATTCCCTGGCCCCCCTCTCACCAAGACCCTCTAAAACGACCGGGTTCCAAGGGCCCCTCGGCCCTTGGCGGGGTCGAGGGGCAGAGCCCCTCGCCTTTCCTTCAATCGATCCCGGACACGGTCGATCGGCCCACCATGGCGAGCAGTTCGCGGCGGGTGCTGGGGTCGTTTCTGAAGGCGCCGAGCATGCGGCTGGTGACCATGGTCACGCCGGGCTTGTGGGTGCCGCGGGTGGTCATGCACTGGTGCTGGGCTTCGATGATCACCGCGACGCCGCGGGGTTGCAGCACGTCGTTGATGGTGTTGGCGATCTGGGCGGTCAGCTTTTCCTGGATCTGCAGGCGCTTGGCGTAGGCGTCGACGACGCGGGCGAGTTTGCTGATGCCCACCACGCGGCGGTGCGGCAGGTAGGCCACATGGGCGCGGCCGATGATCGGCACCATGTGGTGCTCGCAGTAGCTTTCGAGGCGGATATCGCGCAGCAGCACGATTTCGTCGTAGCCGTCGGTTTCCTCGAAGGTGCGTTCCAGCACTGCCACCGGATCGATTTCGTAGCCGGCGAAGAACTCCTCGAAGGCGCGCGCCACGCGGTTGGGCGTGCCCAGCAGCCCCTCGCGATCGGGGTCATCGCCCGCCCAGAGCAGCAGTGTGCGCACCGCCGCTTCGGCCTGTTCGCGCGTCGGGCGATCGGAAGGGTTGGCGATGTTCACCGGGGCGCTTCCTCGAATGTGAATGCGGCCTGCAACCGTTGCGCGCCAAAGCCGGTCGTGCGGCGCCTCACGCGCGCGGAAAATCCCATATGGGCGAGCCGTGCCCGCCCGCAAGGCGCTCAGTGCAGGCGGTTGTTCTGATGGGGGCTGTCCAGGCTGAAGGTCGGAATCGCCACGTCGAACTGTTCGCCCGAGTCCGTGGCGACCATGTGGTAGAGGCCTTCCATGAAGCCCGACGGGGTCTCCAGCGGGGTGCCGGAGGTGTATTCGAAGGTCTCGCCCGGTTCCAGCACGGGTTGCTGGCCGATCACCCCGGCGCCCTTGACGGTCTGGGTGCGGCCGTGTGCGTCGGTGATGTGCCAGGTGCGGCGCAGCAACTGCACCGGTTCACGGCCGCTATTCTCGATGCGGATGCGGTAGGCCCACATGAACTTGCCCTCGTCCGGCCGCGACTGGTCGGCAAGGAAGAACGACCGCACGCTGATGCGGATGTCCCGGGTCGTCTGGGTATAGTCGTCGCTCATGGCAGGTCCGTGGGCAGCCGGCCCGGCGCTGCATGA
>CAIMEK010000883.1 GCA_903839965.1 uncultured Acetobacteraceae bacterium
CAGATGCATGTCCGCCCCCAGGTTATCGGCAGTATGCAGAAGTGCGTGGACGTCCTTCGGTAAACAAGAGCCGCCGTAGCCTATCCCCGGAAACAGGAATTCATAGCCGATGCGCTTGTCGGCCCCGATGGCCTCCCGTACCGCCGCGATGTCGGCGCCCACCTTCTCGCATAGGTTGGAGATTTCGTTTATAAAGGAAATCTTGGTCGCCAGGAATGAGTTGGCCGCGTATTTGGCCATTTCCGCGCTCCTCACGTCTGTGACAATCAGCGGATGAAAGTTACGCAGGAACGGTTCGTAGACCTCGCGCATGATGTCGAGGGCGCGCTGCGAGTCACCGCCGATCAGTACTCGATCGGGTTGCATGAAGTCCGCGATCGCCTTGCCTTGCTTTAGAAATTCCGGATTGGATATAACATCGAAATCATGTTTGGCCCTCCGCCCGATGATCGTTCGAACTTCGTCGGCGGTACCGACCGGCACCGTCGACTTGTTGACGACAACCTTGTAGCGATCCATATAGGTCCCGATGTCATTGGCGGCGGAGTAGATGTGAGTGAGGTCGGCTTCGCCGCTCGCGCCCATGGGCGTTGGAACGGCGATGAAAATCACGTCTGCGTGCTCGATTCCCCGATGCCTGTCGGTCGTGAAGTCGATGAGGCCGCTCTCCCGGCTCGCTTCGATCAACTCGGCCAGGCGAGGTTCGTAGATCGGGACATCTCCCGCGAGCAATCGGTCTATTTTGATCTGGTCGATGTCGACGCAGAGGACTTCGTTGCCGCTGTCGGCCAAGCAGGCACCCGTGACGAGACCGACGTAGCCGGACCCTAGTACCGAGATTTTCACGCTGGCCTCTTCACTGCCCGATGCCCCGTATCCGTATGCCCGCTTGTGAGATGACTACACAATCGCAACGTGCCTCCGCCCGTCACGATCGGGGGTCATCGATCGCCACCAATCGGCCGGCATTCCGAGCGGACTCTTCCGCCGCTGCGATCGCCCGCACCATCAGAACCTCACGTTCGAGCCGAATTGTATCCAGCGTGCCAGCCCGTACCACGTCAATGAACGCCTCAAGTTCTCGCGTCAGAGGCAGTTCGTCGCCGTAAGCAGGATAAGAGATTTCGTCGCCTTTGCACAGCAAAACCTTTGTGTTGGCCGCGTCATCAAAGATCACAGTGTTGCTTTCGCCCAGAATTGTCATGCGATGGCTCCTCACCGGCGAGATCCAACTGACATTCGCAATAAATGGGACATCGGCGATCATAAATTTGGCAAGTGCCGCACTGAACCGTGATGGCTCACCGATGCCCCAGGCTTGGGTACCCCGGGGATTCTCACCTAACAGCGCGAGCGCCATGGAGAGACCGTGGGGAAGCCAGTCCCACAACACTGATGAATCGGCTCGCGAACGGTGATTCATCCCCTCCCAGTACACAGCATGAACAGGTTCGACCTCGTGTCGCAGATTTTTGGCAGCGTTAAACGCAGGGTTGTGCAGATGAAGATGCCCAATGACAACGGGTGAGCCAGAGCGCATTGCGGCCTCGCGAATTCGGATTGCGTCGGGCACTGTGGTGGTCATCGGCTTTTCGATGAATGTTGGCACGCCCGCGTTGATGAAGGGGATCGCGAACTCAGCATGCGTCGCGGAGGGCGTGGCAATCAGAACGCCGGCGGGCTGTTGGCGAAGAACAGCATCACAGTTCTGCGACTCGTCAATGAGTTCGACGTCGGGCATAGTCGCCAGCGTGCGAACGATGTTCATGCCCCATTTTCCCCGGCCGATTACGGCGATTCGCATAAGGCCTTCCGATACGACTCCTGGTCTTTGGCCCAGCTGATGAATCGTGCGAGTCCGTCTTGAACCGCGACCTGAGGTTGGTAGTCCAGCTCTTCATGGGCTTTGGTGAGGTCCGGGCAGCGCCGTTGGGGTTCGCCCGCCGGGTACGAAGCGGGATACTCGATCTGCTCAAATGTCGACTTTGGGATGAGCTTTGTGTATAACTCGGCCAGGTTGAGCATCGAGATTTCATTCGCGGCATTACCGATATTGTAGGGTTCGCCCGCTCGGCCTTTCAGGAGTACCTTCAAAAATCCCGTGATGGCATCGGTTGCGTAGCAGAATGTTCGCGTCTGCAGACCG
>CAIMEK010000884.1 GCA_903839965.1 uncultured Acetobacteraceae bacterium
CGATCCCACCTCGACCAGTTCACCGAGATAGAAGAACGCCACCTGGTCGGCGCAGCGCGCGGCCTGCTGCATGTTGTGGGTAACGATGGCAATGGTGAAGTCCCGCTTCAACTCGTCGATGAGTTCCTCGATCTTCGCCGTGCTGATGGGGTCGAGCGCACTGGTCGGCTCGTCGAGCAGGATCACATCGGGCCGCACCGCGATGGTGCGGGCGATGCACAGGCGCTGCTGCTGCCCGCCCGACAGGCCCATGGCCGAGGTGCCAAGGCGGTCCTTCGCCTCCTCCCACAGCGCCGCCCGGGTCAGCGACCATTCCACCCGCTCGTCCATCGCCGATTTCGACAACCGCTCGTGCAGCCTCACCCCGAAGGCGATGTTCTCATAGATCGTCATCGGGAACGGCGTCGGCTTCTGGAACACCATGCCGATGCGGCTGCGCAACTGGTTCAGGTCGACGCCCGGTTCAAGGATGTTGACGCCGTCCATCATCACCCGGCCCTCGGCGCGCTGCCCCGGGTAGAGGTCGTACATCCGGTTCAGCACCCTGAGCAGCGTCGACTTGCCGCAGCCGGAGGGGCCGATCATGCCCGTCACCTGGCGGTCCGGCAGGTCGAGGTCGATATGCTTGAGCGCCTGGTTGGCGCCATAGAAGAAATTCACCTCCTGCATGGAGATGCGCGCCTCGCCCAGCACCTCGGCGGAACGTGGCTGCATCGCTTCCAACGTCCGCGATTGTCTGGTCTGGCTCATGGCGTCGTTCATGTCCCCGTCTCTCATGCACGCGGCCGCAAGGCCACGCGGGCGACGATGTTCAGGGCCAGCACGCCGGCGGTAATCAACAGCGCACCGGCCCAGGCCAGGTCCACCCAGTCTTCGAAAGCCGAGCCGGCATACTGGTAGATCGTCACCGGCAGGCTCGCCATCGGCTGCGTCAGGCGCACCGACCAGTTCAGGTTGCCGAGCGAGGTGAACAGCAACGGCGCCGTCTCGCCGGCCACCCGCGCCACCGCCAGCAGCACGCCGGTGGCAATGCCGTCGCGGGCCGCACGGTAGCAGATGAACACGATCACCCGCCATTTCGGCGCGCCCAGCGCCACCGCGGCCTCGCGCAGGGAAATCGGAATCAACCGCAGCATGTCCTCGGTGGTGCGCACCACGATGGGCACCACGATCACCGCCAGCGCCACGCAACCCGCAATCCCGGAGAAGCCGCCGAACGGCGCCACCAGAATGGTGTAGACGAACAGCCCGATCAGGATCGACGGCGCCGAGAGCAGCACGTCGGAAACGAAGCGCACCGCATTGCCGAGCGCCGAGTCGCGGGCGTACTCGGCCAGATAGGTGCCGACCATCAGGCCGACCGGCGTGCCGATCGCGGTGCCGATCAGCGTCTGCACCTGGCTGCCGACAATCGCGTTCAGCAGGCCGCCATGCGACCCTGGCGGGCGGGTGATGTCGGTGAACACATGCAGCCCCAGCGCACCGAACCCACGCCATATCAGAGTGAAAAGGATGGAGGCCAGCAACGCCAGGCCGATCATGGTCGCGCCGGTGCACAGCACCTTCACCACCCGATCGAACCACTTGCGCCGCCGCGACAACGACGCCGCCAGGCGGGCGTCGCGCGCCGGACCCAGGGCCGGCATGGGCGTCGCGCTCATGCCGTCCTCGGACGCAGCAGCAGGCGGGAGATCGCCAGCACGATGAATGAAATCACGAACAGGATGAACCCGAGCGCCAGCAGCGAGGCAAGCTTCAGGCTGCCGGCCTGGCTCTCGGGGAACTCCAGCGCCACGATCGAGGCAATCGTGTTGCCCGGGCCGAACAGCGAGCTGGTGATGCGGTTGGTGTTGCCGATCACGAAGGTCACCGCCATGGTCTCGCCCAGCGCCCGCCCGAGCCCCAGCATGATGCCGCCGACCACCGAGGTGCGGGTGTAGGGGATGACGATGCTGCGCATCACTTCCCAGGTCGTGCAGCCCACCCCGTAGGCGGATTCCTTGAACACTGGCGGCACCGTCATGAACACGTCGCGCATGGTGGCGGCGATGAACGGGATGATCATGACCGCCAGCACCAGCGCGGCGGTCAGGATGCCGGTGCCGAACGGGGCGCCCTGGAACAGGATGCCGAAGTAAGGCACGTCGCCCAGCCAATCGGTCAGGAACGGCTCCACGTACTCCGACATGACCGGCACGATCACGAAGAAGCCCCACATGCCGTAAATGATCGAAGGCACCGCGGCGAGCAGCTCGATGGCGATGCCGACCGGCCGGCGGAACCAGTCCGGCGCGATCTCGGTCAGGTAGAAGGCGATGCCGAAGGCCAGCGGCACCGCCATCAGCAGCGCCAGCGCCGAGGTCACCAGCGTGCCGAAGACCGGCACCCCGGCGCCGAACACGGCGTGCACCGGGTCCCAGTCGGTCTCGGTCAGGAACGGCAGCCCGAACGCACGGAAGCTGGGCAGTCCGCCGATGAACAGCGAGACGATGATGGCACCGAGCAGCACCAGCACCAGCACCCCGGCACCCCTCGCCAGGGCGCCGAACAGACGGTCCCCGAACGAGCCCGTGCGGGCACCAGCGGAGCGGATCGGAATTACAGCGTCGGACACGAAGTCGTCCCTGATATGAGTGGCAGGAAAAGGCGGAAGGCTCCCGGGATGCCTGCCGCCCCGGGCCGGTCGGTTACCAAACGGCCATGCCGTTCGGCCCCTTGATCTCGGAATGCCAGGAGGCACGCACCGCGTCCTGCACGGCGGCAGGCAGCGCGATGTACTCCAGACCCTTGGCGATGTCGCCGCCGCTCTTGTAGGCGAAGTCGAAGAACTTCATCACACTGGCGCTGCGGGCCGGGTCCTTGGCGTCCTTCGGCAGCAGCGCGAAGGTGGCCGACACGATCGGCCAGGCATCGGCGCCGGTGGTGTCGATCAGGTTCACGGCGTAATTCTGTGCGCCCTTCCAGTCGCCCGCATTCGCCGAGGCCGTGAAGGCGGCCAGCGTCGGGGTAACGAAGTTGCCGGCCTTGTTGCGCAGTTGCGTGGTGGTGAGCTTGTTCTGCGTCGCGTAGGCGTTCTCGACATAGCCAATGGCGCCGCGCACCTGCTTCACGGTGGCGGCCACGCCGTCATTGCCCTTGGCGCCGTTGCCGGCCGCCCATTTCACGCTGGTGTCGGCGCCGACCTTCGCCTTCCACTCCGCCGAGACGGTGGCCAGATACGTGGTGAACACGAACGTCGTGCCCGAGCCGTCGGCCCGGTAGACCGGGGCGATCGCCACGCTCGGCAGCGCCACTCCGCGATTGGCCTCGACCAGCCGCGGGTCGTTCCATTTGGTGATCTTGCCAAGGTAGATGTCGGCCAGCAGCTCACCGGTCAACTTGACCTGGTTGGCCTCGATGCCGGGCAGGTTGATGATCGGCACCACCGCGCCCATCACCGTCGGGAACTGCAGCAGCCGGTACTGCGTCAGCCGCGCCATATCCACCGGCGCATCCGAGGCGCCGAAATCAGCCGTACGGTTGAAGATCTGGTTCTGTCCGCCGCCAGAGCCGATTGCCTGGTAATTCAATTCGATGCCGGTGGCGGGCTTCGCGGCCTCGCCCCACTTGGCATAGACGGGCGCGGGGAACGTCGCGCCGGCGCCGGTGATCTGCTGCGCCTGGGCGACGTAGGAAAAGCCGGCCAGGGTAATGGCCAGCGCCGTGGTCACGAGCTTCATGATCCCTCCTTGGATCCCGGTGGCGCCCGGAAACTCCGGGTACACGGCCGGGCCGGCAAACACCCGCCAGCCGTCCACCTATCGGAGCGGGACCCTAGTGGGGCACCGCGACCGTCATATTGCACATCCGTGAAGCTTCGATGACAGCGCGCCGCCGCGTTCAGCCGGTCAGATCGCGAATGTGATCGGCTCGGTGCTCGGCCGCCGCAGGCCGGACGCCGCGGCGCGGCGCAGCAGGTCATCGAGCGTCAACGCGGCCAGCCGCTCCCGCGCCGTCGTTTCCAGCTCTTCCCAGAGCGCGTCCACAACGCGCTCCTGCAAGCGCCCGGTGGGCCCTTCGGTGGCCTCGCCGTCACCCCCGCTCACCGCCACGGCCACCACCTCCGACAGCCTGATGTCGCGCTGCGGGCGGCCAAGCCGATAGCCGCCGCGCGGCCCCCGCATGCTTTCCAGCAGCCCCGCCC
>CAIMEK010000885.1 GCA_903839965.1 uncultured Acetobacteraceae bacterium
GCCTTGGCATTGGTCGACAACGCGGCGAAATGCGCCCTGACTGCCGCTTCGCCCAGCGCGCCGGCGATCCAGGCGCGGGCGGCGCCGGCGTTGGTCATGGTCTCCAGCGTGGTGAAGGTCTTGGACGCCACCAGCACCAGCGTGCGCGCCGGGTCGAGTTCGCGGGCCAGGGCGGCGAAGCCGTGGCCGTCGACATTGGACAGGAACCGCGCCTTGAGTTTCGCCCCGTGCGCCAGGGTCAACGCCTCGCTCGCCATGCGCGGGCCGAGGTCCGAGCCGCCGATACCGATGTTCAGCACGGCCTCGAAGCGCTCGCCGGTGGCGCCGCGCAGGGTGCCGTCGTGGATCTGGGCGACGAAGGCGCGCAGCTTTTCGCGCTCAGCGGCGGCCAGCGCGCTGGCGTCCTCGATGCCGCCGGGCAGCGCCGCGCGCATGCCCGCGTCGGCGGGCGCACGTAGCGCCATGTGCATGGCGGCGCGGCCCTCGGTGGCGTTCACCGCCTCGCCGGCGAACAGGCGGCGGCGGAAGTCGTCCACCCCCGCCGTATGGGCGAGGTCGAGCAGCGCCACCAGCGCCTCGCCGTCGATCGATGTTTTGGAGAAGTCGAGCGTCAGGTTGTCGAACGTGGCGGTGAACCGCCGAGCACGATCGGGATCGGCGGCGAAGTGCGCCCGGATGGCGGTGGCACCCGGACGGGCGGCGAGGGCGGCCAGACGCTGCCAAGCCTCGTCGATCATGGTTGGGTTCTGCATCGCGCCAGTCTAGCCGAAGCGGCGCGCCCGTCGAGTCGGCCGGCCGGCCAGGATCAGAAAATCGAATCCCAGAGCGTTTTCTTGCTGCGCTGGATGATCAGCGTGTCGCCGGCGGTCGGATCCTGGCCCAGGGCCGCGTTCTCGCGCAGGCGCTGGCTTTCGCGACGGGGGTCCACCACCACCGATTTGTCGGTGGGGGTCCGCCAGAACATCAACCGGTCGGCCAGGCTGCGGTCGCCCTGGGCCATCGCGGCGTCGGTATCGACCCGGCGGCGGATGTCGGCCGGCGCGTCCGGTCCGGCGGCCGCCAGCAGGGCCTGCTGGCCGGTGCTGGTTTCGCCCTGCGCGTTGGCCAGGGCGGCCTGCGGCGCCAGCGTGGCCTCGGCCTCCTGGCGCTGCGACAGCTCTTGCGGGCGTGGCGCACCGGGTTGCGGCGGGCGCAGCGAGAAGTTGGGCGGCATGGAGAGCGGCGCCCGGGTGGTGACCTGGAATTCGTCGGGCGAGTCGCGGGTGAAGCCGAAAGTTCGCGATAGGTCGTTGCCGTTGCCGCAGCCGGCAAGCACCAGCGGCAGGAATGCGGCGGCCAGGATGACGCGAGACGGAACCATGGCGCCCCTCTTAACGATGGTCAGGCGCGTCGGCAAGACGATCGCGCCCGGGAGGGCGGGACGGCCGCCCGATGAGGCTTTCCAGTACCAGCGTGCCGACTCCGCAAACGATGGCGGCGTCGGCCAGATTGAACACGTACCACGACCAGCCCCAGGCATGCGCGTGGATGAAATCCACCACGTACCCCAGGCGCAAACGGTCGATGACGTTGCCCACGGCCCCGCCGGCCACCGCCCCCAGGGCCACCGCCACCAGCCCCCGCTCGGCGCGCCACAGCCAGGTCGCCAGCGCGGCCACCACCGCCAGCGCCACCAGCGTCAGCAGCAGCGGCCCCAGGCTGCCGACCCCGTTCAGCAGGCCGAAGGTGATGCCGCGATTTTCCACCCAGGTCAGGTTCAGCACGGGCAGCACGGGAACGCTGCCGAGTTCGGGCAGGCGCAGCCCCCGCACGATCCAGGTTGTGCTGGCCTGGTCGGCGGCCAGGATCAGCGTGGCCATGGCCAGGCCGGCGACGCGGTAGTGGCGGCTTGCACTCACGCGCGGCAGACCAGGCCGGAGTCGACGGCGTCGACGCAGCGGCGGCAGAGCAGCTTGTGCTTCGGGTGCTCGCCGACCTCCTCCAACACCCGCCAGCAACGGGCGCACTTGGTGCCGGGGGCGCGCGCGATGACGACCGCAGGTTCCGAACCGGCCGGCTCGGACTTGAATTCCAACAGCGACACAATCGCGATCTCGGCCCACTCGGCCTCGTTGAGCAGGCGCTGGTCGTCGGCGATGCCGAGCGTGACCTGCATTTCCAGCGACGACCCGATGCCGTCGGCCCGGCGGGCCAGTTCGGCGGCGCCGGTGATGGCGCGGCGGGTGTCGCGGATGGCCGACCAACGCTGCGCCAGCGCCTCGTTCAGCCAATGCGCCGGAACGGACGGGAAGTCCTCCAGGTGTACGCTCGCCGCTTCGCCGAAACGGGCGACCCAGGCCTCCTCGGCGGTGAACACCAGCACCGGGGCGAGCCAGGCGGTCAGGCAGCGGTGCAGGTGGTCGAGCACCGTGCGGGCGGCGCGGCGGCGCACGCTGTCCGGCCGGTCGCAGTAGACGGCGTCCTTGCGGACATCGAAATAGAACGCCGACAGGTCGGTGGCGCAGAACGCGTGGATGGCCGGATACACGCCGGTCCAGTCATGGCTCAGCACGGCCTGGCGCAGTTTCGTGTCGAGTTCGGCGAGCCGGTGCAGTACCCAGCGCTCCAGCTCCGGCATGGCGGCCGCGGGCACCCGCTCGGCTTCGGTGAAGCCGGCCAGGCTGCCCAGCACCCAGCGCAGCGTGTTGCGCAGGCGACGGTAAAGCTCGGCCTGCTGCTTAAGGATTTCGGCACCGATGCGCAGATCCTCGGCGGTGTCCGACATCATCACCCATAGCCGCAGGATGTCGGAGCCGTACTTGTCCCAGACCTCCTGCGGGGCGATCACGTTGCCCAGCGACTTGGACATTTTTCTGCCTTGCTCGTCGAGCACGAAGCCGTGGGTCAGTACCGCCTTGAACGGGGCCCGGCCGCGCGTGCCGACGGCTTCGAGCAGCGAGGAATTGAACCAGCCGCGGTGCTGGTCGGACCCTTCGAGGTAAAGGTCGGCCGGCCAGGGCAGGTGGCGGTTCTCCAGCGTGAAGGCGTGCGTCGAGCCGGATTCGAACCAGACATCGACGATGTCCTTGATCTGGTCGAACGCCGCCGGGTCGCGGTCCGGGCCGAGGAAACGCCCGGGCGGCGAGGCATACCAGGAATCGGCGCCCTCCTCGGCGAACGCGGCGACGATGCGCTCGACCACGGCAGCGTCGCGCAGCGGCTGGCCGGTTTTCTTGTCGACGAACACCGCGATCGGCACGCCCCAGGCGCGCTGGCGGCTGATGCACCAGTCCGGCTTGCCGGCGATCATGCTGGCCAGCCGGGTGCGGCCCTTCTCCGGAATGAAGTCGGTTTGCGCAATCGCCTGCAGGGCTTTTTCGCGCAGGTGTACCTTGCCGTCCATGCGGATGAACCATTGCGGCGTCGCACGGAAGATCAGCGGCGCCTTCGAGCGCCAGGAATGCGGGTAGGAATGCACCAGCTTGCCGTGCGCCAGCAGGCTGCCCGCGTCCGTCAGGGCGGCGCAGACCGGCTCGGATGCCTTGTAGACGTGCATGCCGGCGAACAGCGGCACCCAGGCATTGAACGTGCCGTCGGGTCCTACCGTATCCGGCACCTCGATGTCGTGCTGGCGGCCGAGGACAAAATCCTCCTCGCCGTGGCCGGGGGCGATGTGCACGAAGCCGGTGCCGGCCTCGGTGGTGACGAAATCGGCGGCCAGCACGGGCACGTCGTGGTCGTAGCCGTGGCCGCGCAGCGGGTGCGCGCACAGCGTGCCCACGAGCGCCGCGCCCTTCAGCACGTGCAGCACATGGTGGGTCGCGATGCCCACCTCCGCGCAGGTCTGCGCCAGCAGCGGCAGCGCCAGCACCAGCCGCTCGCCGGCACGGGCCAGCGAGCCTTCCTGCACGGAATCCACCCGCACGACCGCGTAGTCGAACTCGGGGCCGCAGGCAACGGCGCGGTTGCCCGGCATGGTCCAGGGCGTGGTGGTCCAGATCACCACGGCAGCACCCTGCAGTTCGGGCGCCGAGGGGGAAACCACCGGAAAACGCACCCAGATGGTCGTGCTGGTGTGGTCGTAGTACTCGATCTCGGCCTCGGCCAGGGCGGTCTTTTCCACCGGCGACCACATCACCGGCCGCAGCCCGCGGAACAGGTCGCCGTTGAGCAGGAATTTGCCGATCTCCCCGGCGATCGCCGCTTCCGAGGGATAGTCCATGGTGGCGTAGCGCTCAGCCCAGGCGCCCATGACGCCGAGCCGGCGGAACTCGCTCTCCTGCACGCCCATCCAGTGCGTCGCGTAGGCGCGGCACTCGGCGCGGAACTGCAGCACCGGCACGGCATCCTTGTCGCGCTTCTTGGCGCGGTACTGCTCCTCGATCTTCCACTCGATCGGCAGGCCGTGGCAGTCCCAGCCCGGGATGTAGAGCCCGTCGTAGCCGCCCATCTGGCGGGCGCGGTTGATCACGTCCTTGAGGATCTTGTTCAGCGCGGTGCCGATATGGATGTTGCCGTTGGCGTACGGCGGACCGTCATGCAGGATGAACATGTCCCGCCCGCGGCTGGCCTCGCGCAGCCGCTGCCAGATGCCCATGCGTTCCCACCGTGCCAGCAGCGCCGGCTCCTTCTTCGGCAGGTCGCCGCGCATGGGGAACGGGGTGCTCGGCAGGAATATGGTGTCGCGGTAGTCCTGCTGGGTGCTGGCTAAATCCTGGGGCATGGCATGATTCTCGGGCGGCGATCGCCGCGTCGGGGGGATGGGGCGCGTCAGAAGGATCCCGGCTGCCGGAGTGCGGCCGGGCCGGTAATTCGCGCAAGCGCCATCCCGTGCATCGTCGGACTATGGGGAAGGGGGGAAGGCGAGGTCAAGCACGTGGCGGGCCGCGGTGGCGTCGGCGGAGATCTGCGCCTGCAGCGCATCGAGGCCGTCGAACTTGCGTTCCGCGCGCAGAAAGGCGATCAGCGCCACGTCGAGTTCCTCGCCGTAGAGCTGGTCCGCGAAGTCGAACAGGTGAACCTCCAGGCGGCATTGCAGTCCGGCGCCGAGCGTCGGGCGGCGGCCGATATTGGCCACGCCGTTCAACCGGCGGCCATCCGGCAGGGCAGTGGAGACCGCATAGACGCCGCGGGCCGGCTCCAGCAGGCGGCCGAGCGCGATGTTGGCGGTGGGGAAGCCGAGGCTGCGCCCGCGCGCCTCGCCGGACTCCACGGCACCGCGGATGGCCCAGGGGCGGCCGAGCTGGCGCGCCGCGTGCTCGGGACGGCCGGCCTGCAGGTCGTTGCGGATTCGGCTGGAGGAGATCTGGCCGGCCTCGTCGGCGAACGGGGTGACCACGGTCAAGCCGATGCCCAGCGATTCCGCCAGCTCGGTGAGGGATTCGCTGTTGCCGCCGCGGTGGTGGCCGAAGGCGAAGTCGGGGCCGCAGACCAGGTGCGCGGCGCCGATGCCGTCGCGCAGCACGTTGGTCACGAAGGCCCTGGCCGTCATTTCGCTGAACGCGATGTCGAACGGCATTTCGTAGACGATCTGCACGCCGAGCGCGGCCAGCGCCTCGGCACGCGCCGGCGCCAGGGTGAGGCGGAACGGCGGCTCGTGGGGGCGGAATATCTCGCGCGGGTGCGGCTCGAAGGTCAGCACCGCCAGCGGCACATCCGGCCGGGCGCGGTGCGCGGCCCGCAGCACATGGGCGTGGCCCTGGTGCACGCCGTCGAAATTGCCGAGCGCCACCACAGCCCCGCGCGCATCCCCGGGCAGGCCGCGCCAGTCGCGAAATATCCGCATCAGCTGCGAACAGGCACCAGCACGGTCGCCTCGCCGTCGATGACGGTCTTGCCGGCGACCGTGCACACCGGTGTCAGGGTGGCGCGCTTTTTGTCGATGTTGATGTCGGTCACTTCGACGGTGGCGGTGACCGTGTCGCCGATCTTCACCGGCGTGCGAAACCGCAACGTCTGCCCCAGGTAGACCGAGCCCGGCCCGGGCAGCCTGGTGCCGAGCACGGCGCTGATCAGCCCGGCGGTCAGCATGCCGTGCGCCACCCGCTGCTTGAACGGGCCGGCGGCGGCGGCGTCGGCGTCGATGTGCATCGGGTTGGTGTCGGTGCTCACGGCCGCGAACAGCAGGATGTCGGCCTCGGTGATGGTCTTGGCGGTGCTGGCGGTCATGCCGACCCGCAACTCGTCGAGGTAGGTGGTCATCGCGCCCTCCGTGGCAGCGCGGCTTTCTCGGCCGATCGGGGAGCGGCGTCCAGACCGTTCATGGCACATTGTTCATGGCTGCAGGCGCTTCACCAGAAAGTAGCGGGCGCCGCCGAGCGGATAATCGGCCAGCGTGCCGAACAGGGAGAAGCCCAGGCGCTCATAGAACGGGCGGGCCTGGAAGCTGAACGTGTCGAGCCAGATCGTCCGGCAGCCGCGCCGGCGCGCCACGTCGCAGGCGCGAGCGATCAGCCGGGTGCCGAGGCGCTGGTGGCGCCGCCGCTGGGGCACGAACAGCAACTGGACGAAGAACCGGCCTCGTTCGCTCCAGCCCCACAGGCCGCCTTCCACCTGGCCGACATCGTCGTGCAGCAGCAGGCCGAGCGGAGCGCGGGGCGGCGAGGCCATGGTCGCCTTCAAGGCGACGATGTCGGCGGGCGCGACGGGGTCCGCGGCGGGGCCGCCCGGGGCGATGTCGTGCCTGAGAAACACTTCGTGGGTGGCCGGCGGACCGTCGTCGAGGCGACCGAATTCCCGCCAGCCGCGGCGGGCCAGGAAGCCGGCGGCCGCGGGATCGGTCTCGACCCAGGCGGCATGGCAACCGCGCCGGGAGGCTTCCGCCTCGGCGGCGCGCAACAGGCCGGTGCCGAGGCCCCGGCCGCGCCGGTCGGGCGGCACCTCGAGCGATTGCAGGTGGAGCCAGTCGTAATAGGTGTAGCCGAACGCGCCGCCGGCCACCTTTCCGTCCGGCTCGAACAGCGGCAGGCCCAGCTCGCGGCCCGGCTCGGGCCGGCCGCTGGCGGTATCGTTGTAAGCGTCGATGCCGCGGAAGATGGCGCCCTGGGCCTCGTGATCGTGGGTTTCGATCTGCGCGATGCTCATGCCGCCAGCGTGGCAAACGCGGAGCGGCCCGGCAAGGGCGGAGGCCGCATGGCGGACCGGATTGGCCCGGCACGGCGGGACATGCGAAAGGGGCGGCTCGCCTCAGGAGGAACCGAGATGTCGGACATCGTCACGCGCGCCGCCGCCTTGTTGCTGGCGGCGCGGCGCGATCCCACGCAGCGCCTTGCCGATCTGCCGCCGGACCTGCGCCCGGCCGATCGGGCCGCGGCCTATGCCATCCAGCACGAAGTCGCCAAATCGTTCGCGGCGATCGGCGGCTGGAAGGTGAGCCCGTTCCTGCCCGACGGTCCGCCGTTCTGCGGCGCGCTGCCGGCCGCCGGCATCATGGCCGGCCCGGCCTCGCTTGCCGCCGCCGCGTTCACCCTGCGCGGGGTGGAGGCCGAGGTGTCGGTGCGCATGGCGCGCGACCTGCCGCCGCGCGGCGCGCCGTACACCCGCGACGAAGTGGCCGATGCCATCGCCGGCTTTTATCCGGCCATCGAGGTGCTGCAATCGCGCTTCGTCGAGCCGGGCGCCATCACCGCGATGACGGGGCTGGCGGACACCCAGGCGCATGGGGCGTTCATCTACGGCGCCCTGCTGGCGAACTGGCGGGCGGTGGACCTGGCGGCCGAGTCGCTGGTGCAGCGCGTCGACGGCGAGGTGAATGCCACGCGCACCGGCCAGCCCGGCGGCGACCTGCTCGGCGAAGTGGTGTGGCTGGCCAATGAGGGCAGCGTATGGGCCGGCGGGCTGAAGGGTGGCCAGTTCGTCACCTGCGGCTCGTGGTCCGGCGCCAACCGGGTCGGGCCGGCGGCGAAGATACGGGTGAAATTCTCCACCGTGGGCCAGGTGGCGCTGGATTTCACGGCGTAGCAGGCTGAAATGCCCCGGGCCGACGGCCCGGAGGACAGGCCTGGTCAATGCGCGGGATCGGCGGCGAAGTTCGGGATCTCGACGGGGGGAAGCAGGCGTTCGATCCCGGGATAGTTGATCTTGCCGGAGCCGAGCAGGGGAATCGCGTCCACCTTCAGAATGCTGCGCGGCACCATGATCTCGCCGATGCCGCGCGCCGCCGCGTGGGCGAGCAGGGCCGACCCATCGGCGTTGGCGCAGGTGGTGACCAGCACGAGACGCTCGCCCTTGCGCGGGTCGGGCTGCGCCATCACCACGTGCGCGGCCTCGGGCCAGAGCGATGCGGCGAGCTGCTCGGCGGCCGCCATCGACACCATTTCGCCGCCGATCTTGGCGAACCGCTTGGCCCGGCCGAGGATCGCGACGAAGCCGTCGGGGTCGATGGAGACGATATCGCCGGTGTTGTGCCAGCCGTCCGGCGGCGGTTCCAGCACGCCCGGGGCGGCATCGCGAAAATAGCCGAGCATGACGTTGGGGCCGCGCACCACCAGGCCGCCGCCGCGCGCGATGCCCTCGATCGGGGCGAGCCGGTAGTCGATGCCGGGCAGCAGCCGCCCGACCGTGCCGGCGCGATGGTGCATCCCCGTGTTCACCGCCAGCACCGGCGAGGTCTCGCTGACGCCATAGCCTTCCAGCACGCGCACGCCGAAACGGTCGGCATAAATGCGGCGGGTTTCCTCGCGCAGCTTTTCGGCGCCGCAAATGGCAATGCGCAGCGAGTGGTAGTCGTAGGGATGGGCAAACCGGGTCCAGCCGGCGAGGAAGGTGTCCGAGCCGGCGATGACGGTGGCGTCGCTGTCGTAGATCATTTCGGGGATGATCCGGTAGTGCAACGGCGACGGGTAGATCAGCACGGGCATGCCCCGGTACAGCGGCAGCAGGATGCCGACGGTCAGGCCGAAGCTGTGGAACATCGGCAGGGCGTTGAGGAAGCGGTCGGTCGGGCCGAGGTCGAGCGTCGCGGCGAACTGGACGCAGTTGACCAGGATGTTGCGGTGGCTGAGCACGACGCCTTTCGGCATGCCTTCCGAGCCGCTGGTGAACAGCACCACGGCGGGGGCGTCGGCCGGCAGGCGGGCGGCCGGCAAGGTGGCGGCGCGGAACGCATCGAGCCGGGCGCGCAGGCGGGCGCGGCGGTCAAGGCTCGCGTAAATGTCCTCCAGCCACAGGAAGCGCACCTGCTCTTCCATGCGGGCGACGACGCGCTCCATGCGGACACGCGCGATGAAGGCGCGGGAGGAGACGACGACCGACACCTGCGCGATGCGGCAGGCCGAGAGCATGCCGTCCGCGCCGACGGAAAAGTTCAGCAGGGCGGGAACGCGGCCGAAGGCCTGCAGGCCGAGGAAGGTGACCAGGGCCGCGTTGGCGTTGGGCAGCATGATGCCGACGCGCTCGCCGGCCGGCGCCAGCGCATCGAGCCGCCGGCCGAGCAGCAGCACCTCGTGCAGCAGGCGCCGGTAGCTGAGGGGTTTGCGCGCGACATCCTCGACGATGGGCAGGTCCGCGCCGTAGCGGTCGCGCGCGCGCAGCAGGGCCGAGAACAGCGAGCGGTTGGTGTCGCCGGCGGCCACGGCGTTGTTCATCAGGGTGTCGTGCACCGCGGTGACCAGGGCGGCGCGACGGGCGTGGCCGTGCAGGGCGGGGTCGGCGGCCAGCCGCACGGCTGGGCCTATGGTCAGGCGGATCGGCACGAACCAGCGCCGGCGGAACGACCCTTCCATGCGCCCGAGCGGCGAGAACTGCGGCCCGTCGATGTGGATGGGCAGCACCTGCGCATCGGCCCACTCGGCGATCACCGCGGCGCCGTGGTAGATTTTCATCAGCGCGCCGGTGCGGGTGACCCTGCCTTCGGGGAAGATGACCAGCCGGCGGTCCTGGCACACCCAGTCGATCAGGGTGCGGGCGGCCAGCGGGTGGGCGGGGTCGAGCAGGAACGTATCGCCGGGCGCGATGAACCGCTTCACCCACCATTTGTCCGCCAGCCCGGCATAGAGCGCGAAGGCAGGCGCATCGGGCAGGAAGGCAGCGAGCAGCACGGCGTCGGCCAGCGAGACGTGGTTGACCACGATGACCAGGCGCTTGCCGGCGGCGTGGTAGTGCTCGAGGCCGACGATTTCCGCCCGGTGGAACACCTTGAAGTAACAGGCGGCCAGGCGGCGCAGGGTCGCCGGCGGCAGGATGCGCAGGAACCACACGGCGGCGGCGAGGTTGGCCAGGGCGGTGAGCAGCAGGATGCACGGCGCGGGCACGTGCACGAAGGCCAGCGCGGCGGCCAGCAGCGAGGCCACCACCATGGTGGCGGCGTTCAGCACGTTGTTCATCGCAATCATGCGCGAGCGCTGCGCCGGGTCGGCCCGGTTCTGGATCAAGGCGTAGAGGGAGACCGAAAACACGCCGCCGCACAGGGCGAGCAGGAACAGGTCGGCCATGATGCGCCAGCCCGCGAAGGCGGCGAACACGTCGGCGGGGGTCGGCAGCAGGCCGGCAGCGTAGATGGCGAGGCCGAGGTCGAAGGTGAACAGCGAAATGCCGAGCGCGGCGAACGGCACCAGGCGCGGCGACACCTCGTCGTGCAGCAGCCGCGCGCAGCCGAGCGAGCCGACGCCGACGCCGACCGAGAACACGGTGAGCAGCAGGGTGATCAGGCCGGCGTCGCCGCCGAGCACTTGCTTCGCCGCGACCGGCAGCTCCGCCAGTACGACCGCGCCGACCGCCCAGAACCACGAGATGCCGAGGGCGGCAAGCCAGACGTCGCGGTTGGTGCGGCCGGCCTCGATGAGCGCCATGGTCTGGCGAACCAGATTCCAGCCGATGACGAGGTCGGGCGCCGGCGCGGGGGCGGGCGGGATGCACCAGGAGGCGGCGAGGCCGGCCAGCGCGACCAGCAAGCCGAGCGTGGCCACGATCTCCGGCCCGTGCGGGGCGCGCACCAGAGCGGCGCCGGCGATGGTGCCGGCGAGGATGCCGAGGAAGGTGCCGGCCTCGATGAGGCCGTTGCCGGCGACCAGTTCGCCCTCGCCCAGATGGTCGGGCAGGATGCCATATTTCAGCGGGCTGAAGAACGTGGCCTGCACGCCCAGGCCGAACAGCACCGCCATCAGCAGCGGCAGGCTGGCGGTGACGAAGCCGACGGCGCCGAGCGCCATCAGGCCCACCTCCCAAAGCTTTGTGACGCGGATCAGCCAAGCCTTCTCGGTGCGGTCGGCGAGCTCGCCGGCCACCGAGGAGAACAGCACGTAGGGCAGGATGAAGACGGCCAGGCCGATCGCCACCAACTCGTCGCCGTAGCGGGCCGAAAGGAACAGCGCCATGACCCCGAGCGCGTTCTTGAACAGGTTGTCGTTCAGCGCGCCGAGGAACTGGGTGACGAACAACGGCAAAAAGCGCCGCGTGCGCAGCAACGCGACAGTTGGCTGGTCAGCTGGCATGCGGGCTACTCCAGGCTCGATTCGCCGTCGCCGCCTGGCTTCGGCGGCGGCGAATCGGTTTCATCCTCGCAACACTAGCAGAAGGACACCGGCCGGGAAGCGGGTGGACGCGGCAGCGCAAATACGATCTGATCCGTCGCAGACAAACAACAGCCCCATTCCCGCATGCGCCGACCGCCACCGCCCGTCCGCGCCCGCTTCCGCTGGTTTTACGCCATCGGCACGCGCTGGGCGGACAACGACATCTACGGGCACGTCAACAACACGATCTATTATGCGTGGATCGACACGGCGGTGAACCGTCACCTGCTCGACCAGGGGCTGCTCGATCCGGCGAAGAGCCAGGTGGTGGGCATCGTGGCCGAGACGGGTTGCCGCTACATCTCGCAGATAACCTATCCCGACGACGTGGCGGTGGGCCTCGTGGTGACGCAGTTGGGGCGGTCGTCGGTGCGCTACGAGGTCGGAGTATTCCGCGGCGAGGAGGTTGCCGCCGCGGCGGCGGGACACTTCGTGCA
>CAIMEK010000886.1 GCA_903839965.1 uncultured Acetobacteraceae bacterium
ATACGCGGTTACTGTTCCGGTTGGTGCTCCGGCGCACGTCGGCACGTATGGGAACCCGTTGACCGCCGCCGTTTGCAGAGCCCCTCCTCCGCCAACGACATCGGTCGGGCCGCAATAGGTCTGAGCTCCGCCGAGCAGTACGTTGCCGAGAAGATCATTGAAATTATGCACGCTGGCGGAGTCAAGTGGCCAATCGTAGACCATCCGTCGTTTGGAGCGATTGACGGCGTCGCGCCGACGAAGCACCAACTGGATGAACTGATGAAGGCCCTTTCGGGCCCCGTTGCCGTGCTTTGCGGACGCGCCGGAAGCGGCAAGTCATTCCTGATGGCTCGCCTCATTAAGGCCCTAGTGGCCCAGCATGGCGAGAAAGGCATTCTGTGCGTTTCGCCGACCAACGCCGCGACGATCCGTTGCCGGGAATTCCTGCTGTCGATCGGATGTTCTGGAGTCAAGGCTGCAACCACATACTCGGCACTGGGCGTGGAGTCGTCGGAAGGCGAGTGGACCTTCAAACATAACGAACTGAACCCGCTGCCGTTTCGATTTATCATTGGCGACGAATGGGGAATGGTTGGGCTCGGCCACATGCGAGCGTTCATTTCAGCCATCCCCCGCGGATGCGGATTTCTGATGACCGGCGACCCAAACCAACTCGTATCAGTCGAGTACGGGGCGGTTCTGAGAGACGTGATTGCCGCAGGTTTACCATGCGGACAACTGACCGAGATCCACCGGGCGGCCGGCACAAGCGTTGTCGCGTGCTCGGCCATTTGCGATGGCTTACCGTGGCGCTTTGACGACCAACTTGATCTAAAGGCGGCCCCGAAGAAAAACATCGTGCTAATTCCAGCCGGGAAGAATCAGGCCCAAGCGAAGCTGTTGGCTTTCCTGACCGAGATCAAGAATAACTCGCCTTTTGATCCGGTTTGGGATACGCAGGTTTTGGTAGCCGTAAATAAGAAATCTCCGCTATCGCGGGTTGTTCTAAATCAGAAGATCCAAGAACTACTGAATCCCGCGCCGTGCGATGCCAAGACGCCTTTCCGTGTTGGAGACAAGGTAGTCCAGCGAGATAAAGAGCAAGCCCCGCTAGTTAAGCGACAGTTCGACAAGCGAACAGGTGCAATCGACTGGAAGCCTGCCGATGGCCAGAAAGTCACAATCTACAAGGGAGAATTCGGTCGCGTGTTGCTGGCCGAAGAGAAACGAACCGTCGTTCAATTTCTCAACCCCGAGCGAACCGTGCTGATTTACCGTGCAGCGCGAAAAGCCAACAGCGAACAAGAGAACGAAAGCGGAGACGACAAGGAGAACGGTAAAGACGACGACAAAGAGGAATCGCCGACGGGTTGCAATATGGATCTCGGCTATGCCGCGACAGTCCATTACATGCAGGGCTCGCAGCAGAAGCTCATTATCTACTGCATCGACGAGTACCCGGGGGCATCGGGTCAATACGGAGTCTGCGACCGATCGCACTTATATGTTGGAATGTCCCGGCATACCGTCGCTTGCTTCGCAATCGGAATGAAGCATGTTGCCGATGCGATTTGCGCCAAGCGGTTTATCTGGCGGCGTAAGACGTTTCTCCGTGAATTACTGACCGAGTTTGCAGCCAAAGCAGAAGTCGCACTTTGCACGCCGATGGAGCCGGGCGGTCCGTCAATGGCATCGTTGTTTCATGGTCCCGAACAACAGGAGGCGTTGGCATCAATATGGTAGTCGTCCAATCGCCAACAACTGCACGCCCTCCGCTCGCCCTGGTAACGTCGTCGGAACTTTACGTCTGCCCATTCACGGTGATCGAGTCGAACGCCGAACAGGCTCAGTGGACATTCCAGGGGATCGTGATCGGCGGCAACCAATGGGTAATCCCGCGTAAACGGCAGTACATGAAAACGGCCGATTACAGCATCGAGGGGTTAAGCGACAGGATTCTTATCGAGAGAAAATCGCCCGAAGACCTCGTCGGTTCGGTGACCGGCGGCCACAAGCGGCTTGAGGCTGAGCACCAGAGGATGCTCGATGTGATCGAGACCGGCGGCTTCGCATGCCTGATCTGCGAGGGCAGCCTGTCCGAGATTGACGAGGCATTGCGGCATGATGACCGGCACGGGACCGCCGAAACGCTGCTCGGCTGCTGTGCGTCATGGCCGATCCGGTTCAAGACACCCTGGTTCTTCGCCGGGGACCGCCGCCGTGCTGAATTATTGGCGTTTAGGATTCTGCTGAAGTGGTGGATGGATCATTCCACTGAAACGAATTCCAACGATAAGGAGAAATCGAAGTGAGCGATCCCAATTGCACGGCACGATGCCCGAGATGCGGACGGCCTTCAGCGACCCCAACCAGGAGTCATGCGTGGTACTGCCATCATTGCCAAATGGAATTTGAGGACCAGGACGATGGGGACATCTCTTATGGCCCCCCAGATCGTCGATTGATCCGCACCGAACGCCAGTCACCAAAACAACAGCGAAGGACCGCGTAATGACGGCATCCACGTCCAGTCGAACGCCGCGAGAGGTATCGGCCGAGATCATCGCCGGCCTAAGTATCATCGAGGAATACCGCGCACTCGGCATCGAAACGGTCGGCAACCCGCGAGCCTCGGGCATGGTGAGTTGCCACGCTGCGGGCCGCGAGGATCACAAGCCCTCGGCTTGGATCAACATCAAGACCGGCTACTACGGGGACAGCGGTGGGAAGGATGTGGCAGCTTGCACCATGTCGTTATTCGACTTCGCGGTGAAGGCCGGCAAGTTCGCAGACTGGAAGGAAGCGAGAGCGTTCTACGCGGCCAAGGCCAACGTGACCATCGGCCGCGAGCGAAAAATCGACAAGGCCGACTGGCGCGACCGTCTGGAATTTCAGTCGTGGGACACGCCGGGCAACGACGTGCTGGCTCTGCGGTGGTGCCTGAAGACCAAACCGGGCGTCACGGTCGAAGCGATCAAGGCGGCCGGTGGCGTCATCGCCTA
>CAIMEK010000887.1 GCA_903839965.1 uncultured Acetobacteraceae bacterium
CGTCGCGCACGACGCGGCCGAGGTTGGGCACCGCGGGCGCCGCCAGGGCGCGACAACGGCCGAGCGCGGCCAGCATGGCCTGCGTGTCCGCCCCCGGATTTCCCTGCAATCTCGAATCGACTTTCTTGAAGGCGACCCGCGGCGCCGCGGCGGCCAGCACGGCGGCGACGGCGGCCACCCGCCGCGCGGCATCCGCCGGCGCGAGCGCGCGCGAGGCGGTGCTGACCGTCACCCCGGGCAGCCCAAGCGCCAGTGCCGCCGGCAGGTGCGCCGGCGAAATCGCCACGGCGATCGGCAGGCCGCAGGCAACGAACGGCGCCGAGGCGTCGAGCGCGCCGGTGAGATCGTCGGCGATAATGGCAAGTTCCAGTTCCATGACACGAACAATGACAACAACGCAGCATTCCAACAACCGCCGCGCCATGCTCAGCCTTGACAGGCCGCCATGCTGTGCGAAGGTGCCCCCAACCCCCATGCCCCCCGAGATCGACGTGAAACCTGGACAGGTGATGCCGTGAGCGGTGCAAAACTCCCCGTCGCGGTGACCTGCGGCGACCCGGCCGGCATCGGCCCCGAAGTGATCTGCAAGGCGCTGGCCGACATGACGCCGCAGGTGCGCGCCAGCATCCTGCTGGTCGGTTCGATCCCGGTGCTGGAGCGTGCCGCGAAGCTGGTCGGCGCCCCCCTCGCCTTTCGCGACGGCGCCGCGGGCGCCACCGGCGAGGCCGTCGCGGTGCGCCATGTCGAGGTCGCCGGCATGCCGATCGCCTTCGGCCGGCTCGACCCGCGCGGCGGCGAACTGGCCTATCGCTGCATCGTCGAGGCGGTCGGCCTGGCCTCCGGCGGGGTCGTCGGCGGCATCGTCACCGCGCCGATCAACAAGGAGGCGCTGAACGCGGCCGGGCATCATTTCGACGGGCACACCGGCCTGCTCGCCCACCTGACCGGGGCGAAGGCCTCGTTCATGCTGCTGGCCTCCGAGCGCCTCGCGGCGATCCACGTGTCCACCCACGTCTCCCTGCTGGACGCCATAGCGCGCGCCGCCACGCCGCGGGTGCTGGCCACCATCCGCGCCGGGCACGCGCACTACCGCCGCCTGGGCTATGCCGCGCCGCGCATCGCCGTGGCCGGGCTCAATCCGCATTGCGGCGAGCACGGGCTGTTCGGGCGCGAGGACGTCGAGGCGATCGCCCCGGCGGTGCAAGCGGCGCGCGCCGAGGGCATCGCCGTGGAAGGGCCGATCCCGGCCGACACCGTGTTCTATCGCGCCCATGCCGGCGAGTTCGACCTGGTGGTGGTGCAGTATCACGACCAGGGCCACATCCCGATGAAGCTGGTGGCCTTCGACACCACCGTGAACGTCTCGCTGGGCCTGCCGATCGACCGCACTTCCGTCGACCACGGCACCGCCTTCGACCTCGCTGGCACCGGGCGGGCCGACCACGTGAACATGCATGCCGCGCTGGCCTATGCGCGGCGACTGGCCGCTGCGCCGCGCGCATAGCGCCGGCCCGCCACCCGCCGCCGCGCTGCGGCGCGGATAACAATTGCTGCAGGGAAGGAAGCCGTCCATGCCCACCACGACACCCGCCGCACCCGGCCGCCGCGCGCTGCTGAAAGCCGGCGCCGCGCTTGCCGCGGCCATTCCCGCCGGGTCGCTCGGCGGGCATGCCTTCGCCCAGGGCCGGACGCCCACCAAGGTGCTCGACTTCACCACCTTCGCCGACATGAAGAAGGTCGAGCAGGAAGGCGCGTTCGTGTTCTACTGCCATGAGAACGAGGCCGGCACCGCCTCCATTCCCGCGGCGTTCGCCAAGGACTTTCCGATGATCCGCCCCAGCTACGTGCGGGCGCAGACCGGGGCGCTCTACACCAAGATCCTGGCCGAACGTTCCGCCGGCCGCTACGACTGCGACGTCATCCAGCTATCCGACATCGCCCCCGCGCTCGACTTCCAGAAGCGCGGCGGCTACGACCAGTACGTCTCCACCCAGGCGGACGCCTACAAGTCCGACTACGTGAGCAATCCGGTCGGCAACTTCTTCTGGGTCGGCATCACCTTCGCGGGCCTGGCCTACAACAAGACCCGCGTGAAGGCCGAGGAAGCCCCGAAGACCTGGAAGGACCTGCTCAATCCGGCCTGGCGCGATTCGATGAGCGTCAAGATCGCCGCCTCCGGCCTGCAGTCCGTGCAGTGGTACGAGTTCCGCAAGATCTACGGCGACGGCTACTGGAAAGAGTTCGCCAAGCAGCGGCCGCGCGCCTTCGACAGCCACGTGCAGATGTTCGACCGGCTGGCCAAGGGCGACGACAAGATCTGCGCCATTGCCGAATACCTGGCCTACATGCGCTACAAGGACAAGGCGCCCGACATCGTATGGGTAACGCCGGCCGACGGCCTGCCCGCCACCTCGGTGGTGGTCGGCGCGGTCAACCACGCGCCGCATCCCGAATGCGCCAGGCTGTTCATCGATTGGGCGATGTCCAACCGCGGCCAGAGCTTCTACCAGAACGAGCCGAACCTGTTCTACGGCTCGATCCGCACCGATGCGCCGGCCATGCCGAGCGGCCTGCGCCTGCGCGACTTCAAGCTGCTGATCCCGACCGGCGACCTGCCCGACTACCTGGCCAGCCACGACGCCTACATCAAGGAATGGAACTCCATGCTCGGCCTTTGATGCCGGCATGCCGCTCCATTGTTGCAACAAACGCCATAAACCGCGCTAACGGGTAAGGAAAACAGCCATGCCGACCACCGGCCGTCCTGCAACCAGCCGCCGATCGCTGCTCAAGACAGGGGCGGCGCTGGCCGCCGC
>CAIMEK010000888.1 GCA_903839965.1 uncultured Acetobacteraceae bacterium
CTGGTCGTCCGTTCGCCGCACGCCCCAGCCGAGATACTCCTCGGTGTAAACCATCGGCGCGACGGTCAGACCCTGGGATTCGTGTCGGGCGGCGAGATACAGGATCAAGGGCGAGTCGCTCACGAACAGGTCCACGTCCCGGTCGGCCAGGGCTTCCGCCGCCGCTTCTCCCGACCGGTAGTACTTCCGTTTGACGCGCGGGAATTCCATGCCCATCACCTGGTCCGCGGTGGTGCCCCGTTCCACAGCCACACCCCGTTTGGCCGACACCGTCAGGTTCCCCATCAGGTACTTGTCTTCGCTGCGGACCAGTGCCATCTGGCCCACCTTGAGATACGGGTTGGTGAACGCGATCCGATAGCGCCGCGCAGGCGTGATGGTGAGGGAGGACATGATGATGTCGACCTGGTCGTCAGCCAGGGCATCGATCAGGTCTTCCCAGCGCCGCTCGACAAACACCACCTTGCGGTGCAGTTCGCGTCCGAGCGCCTGGGCCAGTTCGGCCTCCGCCCCCGCGACCTGTTCGCCCTGCTTGAAGATCAAGGGCGGCGCATTGGGCGTGATTCCGACGCGCAGGATCGACGGATCCGCCGACACAACCTGCGGCTTCGTCGTGGTGCAGCCGGCCAGCAGCACCAGCGCGACCGCCGTCAGGGCGGTCTGAAAGACGCCGGTGCGCTTTTCCCATGGGCCTGTCGACCGCGTTGTCTCGTGCGAATTCAATGCGTTCTCCATTAGAAATCCACGCCCAGTCCAACGGTCATGCGAAAGTCATCGGGTTTGGGTTGAACATTGTTGTCGCCGACCTTGGGGTTTGAGATTCGATCCCAGATCAGTGAGAGATCCAGTTTGTAGCGCTTGGTCAGGTCCAGCGAAAGCGTCGAGACGGCATGGTGGGTGTTTTGGCTGACCGCTTTGCCGGTGTATTGCCCGCGGTATTCAACAATCCATTCGATGCGACTGCTAATGTCCCAGTCGAAGCGAGTACCGAAGATGAGTGCGGCCACGCCGGTCGACGTCTGTTCTCCGGGCGGGATGGATTCATACCAGATCTGCTGGTAGGCCGGGCCAGTCGACAAGTTCCACTCCAGGTTGGGCCGGGCAATGATGTCGTAGCCCACACCGACGCCGACCGTGTCTCGCTGTGCGATATTCTGGAGCGGGTCGGTGTAGTACTCGGCAAACGGAAGCTGCGCATACAGACGCTCCGAGAACCATTGGTCGAATTCGGCATTGACGCGGTGATTGTCGGCGATCTCGGCGCCGTCCTGCGAACTGACCGTACCGATGTAGTCGAGACTGAGGCGTGTTTCCGGGGTACGCCGTTGCAGATGCACTTGTCCATTGTATTCGAGCGACTCTGAGTTGCCTGTCCGCATGTTCAGACCGAGTGATATCTTCCCAGACCAAAGATCACGCTCCTTCGATCCGCCTGGCGTCAAACTGACCAACTCGTCGCGGGCACCGACGTACGGCGTGTCTCCGGTCACCGTGACCTTCTCGGGCGTGATCGCGACGCCTCCGGACGCCGTCCGTTTCCCGGTGAGTAGGACATCGATGCGGCGCGAGGATCGCACCTGGCGGATGTCCTTCCAGTCAAACGTCAGATCCTCCAGTTGCTCGCTATAGAATTCGAGTTCGCGTTCCTGCATGCCCTTGATCCGGCCTTTGAGCCACTCGCCGGTCTTGAGTTGAATCCAGTCAAAGCCATCTTCAGGCGGAACCCAGCTCAGGGCGGGCAAAAGGGAATTTGTGTGATTAGGGGCGGGGACGGTGCCGACGACGCTGGCGTAATTGGTGACGACGACGTAGTTCGTGACCACCACAAAGTTGGTAACGACGACCGGCACACGAGAACCGGTAAGTTCCGCGCAGAGTCCATGGGTGGCCATGCCAAGCCCGATCAGCGTGCATGCCCGGGTCACGATCCGGGCTGCCGATTTGGCTGCTTGTGCTTTCATGCGTCTGGTTCGCCAGTGGAATCTTACTGCGCCGGGATGGTGATCAACGGCAATTTTGCGCTGTCACCGGTTTCCGCCAGCGTAAAGA
>CAIMEK010000889.1 GCA_903839965.1 uncultured Acetobacteraceae bacterium
CCGAAACGTTGGCCAGGTAGCCGTAGAGCACGAAGCCCAACCCTGGCGGCATCATCGGCGTGATGATGGCCGAGGCCGCGATGATCGCCGCGGCGAACGGACGGGGGTAGCCGCGCCGCACCATTTCGCTGCCCAGCATCTTCGACTGCATCGCCGCGTCGGCGTAGCCGGAGCCGGACTCGAAGCCCATCATCGCCGCCAGCACCACGCTGGTCTGCGCCAGCGCGCCGGACATGTGCCCGACCAGTGTCTCCGCCAGGTTCAGCAGCCGTCGGGTGATTCCCGCGTGGTTCATGGTGACGCCGGCCATGATGAACATCGGGATCGCCAGCAGCGGGAACGACTGCGAGAACGCGGCCAGCCGCTGCGGGAAGATGGTGAGCGGCATGCCGGTCTGGTGCAGGAAGAACAGCAGCGCACCCGAACCGATCGCGACGGAGACCGGAATATTCAGGAACAGCAGCACGACGAAGAGCACCAGCGGCCAGATGTCCATCGGCGTCAGGCCTCCGTTCGTCGCACTTGTCGCAGCAGACGCTGCACGCCGCGCAGCGCCATCAGCAGAAACCCGACCGTCAGCCCGGCGAACGGGACGCTGAGCGGGATGCCGAGCATGGGGGTGCTGGCCGAATTGCTGGCGATGGTCTGCACCAGGCTCAACCAAGCCGCATAGAAGCAATAAAGTGTCACGAAAATCTCGCCGGCCACCGCCAGCAAGGCCTGGCCGCGCCTGGGCAGGAAAGAGGTCAGCAGGTTCACGCTGACATGCTTGCCGTTGCGGTGCACCTCGGCGGCGCCCACGAACACCACCCAGGCAAAGGCGATGCTGGTGACCTCCTGCACCCAGGTGGCCGGCTGCTCGGTGACGTAGCGCGACAGCACGCCCCACACGATGGCGCTGGTAACCACGATGAAGCCGATGTTCAGCACCACGTGCTCGAACGAAAAGCCGGGGCGCTGCCAGAACCTGACGGCATCCTGCGCGGTCACGTCGGGAGCCGGCCCGGGCTGGGCCTGCTCCCGATGCGTATCCGGCACGCCGGTGCCGGGATCCGTCATTTCGCCAGCAGGGCCTGGACGGTGGCCTTGATGCCGGGGGTGAAGCCGGGATAGCGGTCGTAGATCGGCGCGGTGACGCGGCGGAAGGCTTCGCGGTCGACGTCCTGCACGATGGTGCAGCCGGCGGCCTGGTACTTCGCCAGGATGTCCTGTTCCTCCTGGCGTTTTTGCTTGCTCATCACCTCCGCGGCGTCGGCAGCGGCGTCCAGGATGCACTTCTGCAGGTCGGCCGGCATCTTGCTGTAGACCGCCTCGCTCATCGCCACCGGATCCCAGCCGATCATGTGGCCGGTCAGGCAAACGAACTTGGCCTGTTCGTAGTACTTGGACGCCCACATGGTCGGCAGCGGCGCCTCCAGCAGATCGAGCGTGCCCTGCGCGAGGCCGGTGTAGACGCTGGCGAAGTCGGTGACGATCGGGCGGGCGCCCATCGCCTTTTCCATCTCCACGTACATCGGCGCCGCGGCGCAGCGGAAGTTCATGTCCGTCAGGTCGGACGGCTTGCGGATCGGCTTCTTGGACAGGATCTGGCGGGTGCCGAAATAGTTGTTCCAGGAGATCACCCGCATGCCCTTGGCGGCCAACCGGTCGCCCAGGTCCTTGAGCCACGGCGTGCCCAGCAGGCCGAGGAACTGCTCCGGGCGGTCCATCAGGTAGGGCGCCTGCAGCACCGAGGCATCGGGCACGTACTGGCCGAGGAAGAGCGCGTCGGTGAGTTGGATCACGGAGGCGCCCTGGCGCACCATCTCGCCCACGTCCGCCTGCGAGCCGAGCCCGTCGTTGGGGAACACGGTCACTTCGATGCGGCCGTCGCTGCGCTTCTTCGCGCTTTCGGCCAGCGCCAGCATGGCGGTGTGCGCGGCGTCGGCGGTGGTCAGCGGATGGTCGAGACGGAAGCTGAACTGCGGCGCAGCGGCGGCACGGCGGATGGCAACCAGCGGCAAGGTCGCCACACCGAGTCCGATGGCCAGGCGGGCACGCGCGGACACCAGCTTCATGGGACATTCCTCCATTGTTTGTTACGTGTCTCGGAATTCGTACGGCGCGGCCATGGATTTATGATCCGGATTTTGAACCCTTTCAAGGACGATTCCCGCCGCCGCACGCCGGCTTGCGACGGCGGACGTTCCTAAGGGGCCGCGGCCGCAGGCGGCAGCGTTCCGTCCGCCACGCGCAGGCAAGCCACCAGCTTGCCGTCGGGCTGCGGCGTCGGTTGCGGGTCGATCGCGTGGCAGCGCGGCTCGGCGAACGGGCAGCGCCCGGCAAACCGGCAGCCCACCGCCTCGCCGACGAGCGTCGGCGGATCGCCACGCAGAATGGGCTGCTCGCGCCGCTCGTCCGGATGCCGGATGGGAATGGCCGACAGCAGGGCGCGCGTATACGGATGCGCGGGCCGGTCGAACAGGGCGTCGACATCGCCAAGCTCGACGATCCGGCCGAGATACATCACCGCGACCCGGTTGGAGATGTGCCGCACCACGGCCAGGTTGTGCGAGATGAACAGGTAGGTCAGGCCGTCCTGGCGCTGGATGTCGCGCATCAGGTTCAGCACCTGCGCCTGCACCGACACGTCGAGTGCCGAGGTCG
>CAIMEK010000890.1 GCA_903839965.1 uncultured Acetobacteraceae bacterium
CCCCACCGGGTGGGGTGGGAACGGGGGGGGTGGTATCGGCGCGCCTACCCCACCCCCTAGTCCTTGCAGACCACCTCCCATTCGGGAGTGTCTGCCGTCGATTCGCCGCGTTGGAAGGCCCCGGTGTGCACCAGGTCCATACCTTGCGAATCGAAAAGCTCCATGACGAAGGCGCGGATCAGGCGCTCGCGGAACTCCGGGTTGTCGTTGACCAGCTTGGTGAGCTTGTCGCGGACGTCGAGATCGGAGCTGGCCTTGAGCCGGATCCTGATCCGGGGGCTTCTAACGAGGTCCATCCTCAGCTGGATTTCGTAAACCGAGCGTGGAAGCTCTTCGACGGAGCTGACGTTGTGCGACGTCATCGCCCGGTATTCCCGGATCGAGACGGCGATGTCATAGAGGCTGTCGAAGGTGTTGCCATCATCACCGGCCTCCTGCGGTTTGACGATGGCCTGGCCGCCCGTCAGGCCGACCAAGGTCGGCTTGTTGTTGTGACGGGAGAACAGAACCATGGATGCGGCTTCATTGTCGACGGCGAGCTTGATCAGCTCGATGTGGTCGATTTGCTGGGGCGGCTTGCGCTGGCGATAGGCGGTCATAGTTACCATGGCGCCTATGCCCCGTGCGTCAGCTGCAGCGGGTAACTCGCCCGCTGGGCAACCTGCAGGACCTGAACCTCCCGGACCGTGGAGTAGTCGCCTTTCCGGAGACCGGAGAAGAACTCGTCGGCTCCGTCGCCATCCAGCTCGATGTTGAAATCCGGTGGCGGCCTCGTGCGGCCATAGACGAAGTCCATGACACGATGGCGCACCTCATCCGGCGTGTTCGCCCGGAGGTAGAACCGGGCGGGCACCGAGAAGCTGAGGATGGTATCGGCGACATATTCGCCAAGGCCCAGGCCGGTTTGGGGAGGACCTGGGTGGTTGCGACCCGTCGGGGGAAAGCCCGGGCGGATCAGCTTGGCAGGGCCATCTTTCAGCATGACATCGAGGATGCCTCGGCGGTTGAGTTCGCCGATCACCTGGCTGCAGGAAGTCTCGTCGGCCAACATGTTGAACATGGTGGCTATAGTGACTTCCATGGTCTCGCCTTTCGACGTCTGAATATGGATACTGGACATGGGGGTTCCTTCATCTACCCGGCGAGATTGCCGGAGATCCCTATGGATTGTCTGGAACCTGAAGTGGTCCGATCCGGGCACACCCGGTCGTTCCGCTACTAATATGGTGGTGGATGCGCGAAGGGTCAACCCAAGAGGTCTGCTGGCGGTCGGCGTGTGGCTCGATCAAGTGCTTATCAACCAGCCGGTCGGCATGACCCGAGGCGCGGATGGCCACTGATTTGACCTCGAATTCAAGGGAGCGTGAACGGGCCACACTCTTTACAGAAAGCGCATTGTGTATAGAGTCGGCTCCCCTTCCTCCTGCCCCAGCAAGGGATTGCAGCGATGCCGGCGAAGCCGCCCAAAGGGCGAAAGGTACAGAGTTGGCCGGCCGGCGCCGCCGAGGTCGCCGACCGACATGAGCGCACCAAGGACTACCTGTCGCCACGCGAGGTGTCTGGGCTGCTCGATGCCGCCAAAGCTGGCCGGCACGGCGTGCGTGACCACCTGATGCTGCTCATGATGTACCGCCACGGCCTGCGGGTCAGCGAGGCCGTTGGCTTGCGCCGCGACGAACTGGACCTCGACCGCGCCCGGTTGTGGGTGCGCCGGCTCAAGGGCGGGCTGTCAGTCGAGCAGCCGATCACCGGCGATGAACTGCGCGCCATCAAGCGCCACCTTGCCACCCGCGCCGATGCGCTGCCCTGGCTGTTCGTCTCCGAGCGGGGCCAGCCACTCACCCGCCATGCAGTGAACTACTTGGTCGCGGCGGCGGCAGGGCGCGCCGGTCTGCCGGGCGTCCACCCACACACGCTACGGCACTCGTGCGGCTTTGCGTTGGCCGACAAGGGGCATGACTTGCGCCTGATCCAGGACTACCTCGGTCACCGCGACCCAAGGCACACCGTCCACTACACCCGCACCGCCGGGCGACGGTTCGAAGGACTCTGGCGATGAGCGCACCCCCCGGACATAACCTGGACGGCCTGATCAAGTGGACTGCGCGTGACGAGTGGCGGCCTCGGGTCGATGGCGTCATGGCGAAGCACTTCGAGCCGACCATGGAGGCGTTCGGGCTTTCCTTGGACGAGATCGACGACGTCCTCGGCGGGGGATGGGCGGCAACGCTCTGGAGTCGTGCATTCGAGGACTTTCTGACCAAGCGATTTGGGCCGAACGACGAGAACCTGGTCGAAGCTTATCTGCGCCGCCGCGGCTGGAAGGAGCGCGTGGTGACGCGGGCCTATATGACCGCCCTGCAAGACTCGGTCATGGGCCTCTACGAGGTGAGCAACATCGTGCCCGGGCAGTCGTTCCGAGCGCATGATGTCGTGCGCGGCGGTGAACCGGTGCTTGTCAGCGAACGCTCGGCGACGCAGACCTTGAAGACATGGGACCGGATCGCTGCCCGCATCGTTCGGCAAGACGACAAAGCTATCCTGGCCGGCGGAGCGCTGGCCTTCACGTTGGAAGGATCGCAGGGACTGTTGTCCCGGTTATGCGGCTTTATGGAGCGCCTCGATCGTCGTGGCCCCCGCAGTGCATGGGCGACTCGGTCGAATTGTGGTGTGCTGGATCCGGCGGGATAGGCCGATCCCCGAAAACCTGGATCCGCACCAGGCTGCCCGCCGTCTTTCCGCGGGCATCGGCGGAGGTGCATAATGTCAAACGAAAGCAAACACATGGGCAAACCGCAAGCGAAGCTCGTGGTGAAACGCGGCCGTAAAGCGCTCATCGGAACGAAGCTGCGCATCGGACCTCAGCCCAGACCGCGCGAGCCGGAGGCTTGGGTGGAGCCAGTAATGGTGCGTGCCGCATTGATGAACCGAACATGGAGCGACTGGGGCTTCAGAAACGGGACTGCCGGTTCAGGCCCCCGACTGCTGCTGAAGGCACTACATTCACGTGCGGCGGGCATCGCACTTGATGAACTGGAGCGGGAGGGATGTGGGAGCAAGACCGTCGCGCGACTATCCGCCCAAATCCATAGGTTGATCGCCCACACGAACCTCAGCGAAGCCCGTTTGGCCGACGAACTTGACCATGACATCAAGCGCTGGGAGTGGCACTGGGAGACGCTGCGGCACTATTCCATAAACAAGGCAGGCCGGGCCAGCACAGACGAACCTGCGCCACTTCGCCGCGCGCCCGGTGGTGGGCTGGTTCGTAGTCGATACACGATTAATCCGAACGTCGAGACCCCGGACGGCGGTGGCAACTCGAACATGAGGACAGCTACTTTGGCTCCACTGTCCCGAGCGACTGCTGGCCCAGCGGGCCAGGGTCCGGCGGCAGCCACTTACCTGGCCATCCCCAACAAACCTGGCGGTGGCCGGATCAAGATGACCAAAGCGGTCGAGGCTATGGTTGCTGCAGTTAATAGTGGGCAGACCACCTTCGCCGCGTTGAGGCGGATGAAACAGAAAGAACTCGAGAGCCTGTATCCGAGCGCCAAACGGACACTCTTGGCGAAGGCTCGCAATGTTGCGCTGAGCAAGCTCGCGACGATGGGATACTCCGACGGAACTGCGACATAAGTCAGACAAAGCGGCGACATAAGTCCGACAAACGAACGCTTGCGCCAGGCGATAACCGCCGCCAACTTCCGAAGCGTAACGCGACGCAACGGAGTTGAACGTCATCATGTCCTTGCGCGAAACGCTGAACCCTGGATCAACACTGCCGCCGCATCTCGTGGAGTTGCTGGCGGAGCTCCCGGTCAACGTGGATCGCCGCGTCGGCGCTGAGCTCATCACCAAGCACCTCTTCCCGGTTTCGCATCGCAGCCTGGAAGTATGGCCGCTACCGACAAGGCATGTGAACGGAAGATCGATCACCGCGACCGCAAAGCTGTTCGAGGTCGCTTACGCAAAGCTAAATGCGGCACCCATCATCATGGGCGGCATCAAAAACAAAACGCAACGACATCGATAGCAACAACCCCGCGCGCGGGGCGCACGGGGCTGCTGGGAAGTCTCGGCTGCGGCACAGTAGAGATAGCCCAACCGGTCAGCCCGATCAAGCCCCGCCTCCGACATGGAGGCGCTAGTGAACATTCCAGATTACCTAGCCGTCTGTAGTATTACTGACATGCCCCTGCGGATTGGTGGTTTCCCGCATCGGCGAGGCGGCTGGAGCGGCGCAATCTCCGTGGCCGAAAACCACTCACTGAAATTCCTGAGGTCAAGACCCGGGACAAGGGCGTTATTGGCACAAGGATACCGGGATCCGGAGAGCCCGCCGTGACTGGTGCTCGCGATTACCGCGCCGACGCCGCGCTGCGACCGCAGCCGGCACGCGTGGGGCGGGATTTTTGGCCGACCCCGTTCTGCCTGATCGGTGCACTAATCGATGACATTTTGCCGCGGCTGCCAGCAGGATGCATATGGGAGCCGGCCGCCGGCGATGGCAGATTGGCCGAGGCATTGCGCTGTGTCGGACGAACCGTTGTCGCAAGCGATATTGAGACCTACGACTTTCTGACCGAAGCCCCACCCGGCGATCTGGCCTCGATCGTTACCAATCCGCCGTTCAACAAGCTCGACTCATTTATCAGCCGTGCCATCGCGCATCTCGACGCGGGCATGGCGCAGTCGGTGGTGTTGTTGCTGCGCGCGGATCACCTCACTGCACAGCGACGGAGAGGAGCATTGGAACGAGCCGCAGAAGTCCGGATGTGTCCGTGGCGGCCGAGATGGATTCCCAACACCACAACCAGCCCGCGCTGGTCGTTCTGCTGGGTAACTTGGTTGCGGGACTACCACGGCGCAACCGTCCTAGTATGGTCAAGCCGGCCGATCTGCTCCGTGTCGGGCGCCCATTCAATGAAGCCAGCGCACCGCGGAAGCGCGGTCGCCAATGACTGCCTGAGAGGTCCGCATGCGTGACTTCGACGCCAGGCACACCCGCCACCTCCGTCCGTTGCTGATTCGGAACACGGCCTTGGTGCCGATATGAACACCGTCACAAAAGGCTGGCAGATCGAAATCACTAGCTTCACGAAAGCTGGCGGTCCCTTGACCAAGCGGATCTCCCTCGCTCCGGATGGTACCCTCCATAGTGATGGCTCCGCCTGCGTCATGTGGAAGGGAAGCGCTCGTCGCACGAAATTCAATAACCTCGATGCGTTCGCAGACCACATCGACGCCCTTGGGTCGCACGAGGCTATTGCGCTGGGCGCCCTGGACCCTGACCAGCCTGACCGCGTTGAGATCGCCACCAAAGCCAAGTTAGCCGCAGCGAACGGGGCGACACGGCCAGACATCATCGCTCGTGCTAGCGACCATATCTCCTATCGGACCGGCGAGCCGGCGCTCGCGCTGATCGACGTCGACACAAAGGGCATGCCGCCGTCGGTCCGAAGCAAGATCAAGGCACTCGGCGGCTTTTGGCAGGCGCTCGTCACCGTGCTGCCCGAGATGACGGCGGCCGGGCGCGTGGTACGCCTTTCGACTAGCGCCGGCATTTCCCGCACTGACATAGGCGAGCGGTTGCCCGGATCAGCCGGACAGCACGTATTCGTCTTGGTTGAAGACGGCGCCGACGCAGAGCGGTTCTTGCGTACCCTACACGCACGGTGCTTGCTGCAAGGCTTCGGTTGGCTGATGGTCGGGGTGGGCGGTCAATTGCTCGAGCGCTCGCTGGTTGACCGGATGGTATTCGCCCCCGAACGCCTGGTCTTCGAGGGGCCACCGATCCTGGAGGCGCCGCTCGCGCAAGACCAGGCGAGCCGCCGACCAGTCGTCACCGAGGGCACAGCGCTGGACACGATCGCGGCCTGTCCGCCACTCACCACCGTCGAATGGGCCAGGCTCGGCGAACTGCGTGCCAAGGAAGCGCACCGGCTTGCACCCGACGCCGCCAAAACGCGCAGTGCCTTTATCTCCCACCAGTCAAAACGCCTGGCTGAGCGCACCGGCATGTCGGCCGAAAACGCCGCGCGGGTGATCGTCCGCCAATGCGAAGGAATTCTGCTGACGGACATCGTGCTGCCGTTTGACGACGAAGACCTGACCGGCGCTACGGTTGCCGACGTGCTGGCCAATCCAGCGCGCTTCGAAGGCGCCACACTGGCCGATCCTCTTGAAGACGTCGCGTACGGGGCGTGCAAAGCGAAGATTATGCGCCGGGCAGACGGCACCCCATGGGTGCATTCCTTCGCGCACGGCCGGACCGTTTATGAATTGAAATTCGACGCGCACGCTGCGCAAGCCGCGCTGAAAAGCACGGCCGCCGCGAGCGTACCCAATGCTTTCGTTCGCTTAGCCCTGACCGCTGATCTGAACGAAGTCGAGATCGAAGAACTTCGAAATATCGCGCATGAGCGATGCCACATCGGCAAGCGCACGCTCGACGCAATGCTCAAGCGCGCCCGCAACGAGCATACTGCGAGGCAAAAACAGGAACAACGTGAGCGGCATGCGGCCGAGCGGCAGGCTTCGCGCCCCTATCTGCCGGCCCCCCTCGCTGATGCCGAACGGCTCCCCGTCATGACTGCAATCGACGACGTTCTCGCAAATCAACGACGACCTGAACCACCGACTCGCGACGCCGAGGGACGCCTTACCGAAGCCCGATGTCGCGCCCCAATCATGTTGCACGACATGCTGACCGTTGATGCAAACACAGGAGAACCTGATGAAACCGATCCGCCTGCCGCCACCGGCCATGCCGCTGCTAACGTTGCATGACGAATACTCGACGGCGCACCTGATCGAGCGAGATATCGAGTTCTACAAGGCCGACCCGGACGGTAACGAGCGCACCGTCGCGCTCGATCCTGTCTTCGTCCGCCATTACATGAATTACCGCGACTCGAAACTGCCAGTCGGCATCGCTATCGCCACGTCACCGCTGGTACTGCCGGACGGCACGCTGCTGGCAACGCCAGGTCTCGATCGTCAGCGTGGCATCATCTTCCGGCTGCAACCGGAGCTGATCGCGCTCCTACCGGACTTGAAGCAGTGCACGGCCGCCGCAGTGGTGGATGCCATGCGGTTCCTAACCGACGAATGGTTGTGCGATGTCGCCACGGATTATGTCGGCAAGTGCGTCCTAATCGCTGCTGCGCTTACCATTCTTGAACGAGCGATCCTGACCGAAAGGCCAGCGTTCTTTGTCACCGCGGGCCAGCGCGGCGGCGGCAAGACCACCACATTGCAGATGGTGTTCCTCGCCGTGACGGGCTACCGGGCCGCCGCCGCAGCTTGGTCGCCAAGTGAGGAAGAGCGGCGCAAGTGCTTGTTCTCATATCTCGGCGAAGGCGTGCCCGCCGTCATCTGGGACAACATCCCGCGTGGCTCGACCATCTCCTGCCCGTCCATCGAAAAGAGCCTCACGGCACCCATGTACAGCGACCGCGTGCTCGGCCAAACTGGCACCCGCACCGTTCCGGCCACTACCATCAATTTCTTTACCGGCAACAATATCGCCCCACGCGGCGACATGGCATCGCGCAGCTTGCAAGTACGGCTGGCCGTGGATCGGCCTGATCCCGAAAACCGGGCGTTCAGGCACGCGGACCCGATTGCCTGGACTAACAACCACCGCGGCAACGTCCTGCGCGCCTTGTACACCGTCCTGCTCGGCAATCCGCGGCTGTACGCCAGCACGCCGCCGGCGGCCGAAACTCGCTTCAAGATGTGGTGGCACCTTATCGGATCGGCCGTCGGACACGCCGCCAAGCTGCACACCGAATACGTAGCTGGGCTTGCGGTCGATTGGAACAAGGACTGCCCACCGGTGGCAATCAGTTTCAGCAAGCTGTTCCTGAGCGGCGAGGAGGACGAAGAACAGACCAGCAGTCTCGCCACCGTGGTCGACATGCTACGGCACAAATGGCCGTGCGGCTGCAGGGCAAGTGAGGTGGCGACGTTCGCCGGGCAGGCCAGCGAGGAAGCGATTGAGTTCAAGGCGGCACTGGAGGCGGCCAGCGGCAAGCCGTTGCCGGTAATTACCGCAAGGTTCGTCTCATGGCGCCTCAAGGCCGTCGCGGATGCGCCCGTCAAGGTGGGCGATGACTTGCTCGCCCTGCGATACCAGCCTGGAAATCAGGGGGGTCTGTTTGTCGTCATGCCGATCAGCCAATGAGCGGGTACGTGGAACCTATGGAACTTGTGGAACCTTACGGCCGGTTCAGTTCCGCGGGAGCGGTTAAATCGGGAGGTTGTGGGTATTCGTAATTCCGCTGTCTATATAGGCAGCCGGCCGAAAAGTTCCCCAAGTTCCATGGGTTCCACATTGCACCCCTCGGCCAGACACTACGCGACGCGTTCGGCTACTACGCCTCCAGTGCTTCTGACGCGGCCGGCGCGCATGACGCACACACCAAGCGCACGCCGCGAAATCACCGACGCACAAGATGCGGGCGGTTGACGCCACGATGCCAGGTGCCGGCCTCGACGTCCCGGTCGAGAGCAGCGGTGGTGTTACTCACCAGTCGGTAATATAGGCGACACTTGGTGCTCTGAAGAATGACCGGACGAGCCGGGGTGCGTCCTTTATGCGCGCCAACTGCGCCTCGATCTTATCCTGCAACCGTTCGCCTTTGCGAAGCGGCGCCCTGGCC
>CAIMEK010000891.1 GCA_903839965.1 uncultured Acetobacteraceae bacterium
AGCCTATTTTAGTGCCTATGGGGCAGAGCCCTCGCCTTGTCTTGCTTTACGGCAGTTCCTCGAACTCGTTCACCTTGTCGATTTCGGGGCCCATGGAGACGTTGGTTATCCGTTCCAGGATGCATTCGATGACGACCGGCACCTGGTATTTTTCCATCAGCGCCTCGGCGCGTTTGACGGCGGGGGCGAATTCCTCGGGGGTGCGGACGCGGATGGCCTTGCAGCCCAGGCCCTCGACGACGGCGACGTGGTTGACGCCGTAGCCGGGCTCGGCGTCGTTTTCCGAGACCGCGTTGATGTTCTCGAAGGCCAGGCTGACTTCGTAGTCCATCTGGAAGGCGCGCTGGGAGGCGCGGATGAGGCCGAGGTAGGCGTTGTTCACCACCACGTGCAGGTAGGGCAGCTTGTAGTGGGCGCCGACGGCGAGCTCCTCGATGAGGAACTGGAAGTCGTAGTCGCCGGAGAGGGCGACGATGCGGCGGGTGGGGTCGGCGGCGCGGACGCCGAGCGCGGCGGGGAGGGTCCAGCCCAAGGGGCCGGCCTGGGCGGCGTTGATCCAGTGGCGGGGGTGGTAGACGTGCAGGAACTGCGCGGCCTGGATTTGCGACAGGCCGATGGTGGTGACGTAGGTGGTGTTCTGGCCGAAGGCGGCGTTCATTTCGGCGTAGACGCGCTGCGGCTTGAGCGGGACGTTGTCGAAGTCGCTCTTGCGCAGCATGGTGTTCTTGCGGTGGTTGCAGGCGGCGACCCATTCGGTGCGATCGCGGAGCGTGCCGAGGTCCTTCATGCCGCGGGCGACCTTGACGAGCATGGCCAGCGCGGCGCGGGCGTCGGAGACGATGCCGAGGTCGGGGCCGAAGATGCGGCCGACCTGGGTGGGCTCGATGTCGATGTGCACGAACTGGCGGCCCTTGGTGTAGACCTCGACCGAGCCGGTGTGGCGGTTGGCCCAGCGGTTGCCGATGCCGAGCACGAAGTCTGATTCGAGGTAGCTGGCGTTGCCGTAGCGGTGGCTGGTCTGGATGCCGACCATGCCGATCATCAGCTTGTGGTCGTCGGGGATGGCGCCCCAGCCCATGAGGGTGGGGATGACGGGCACGCCGGTGAGGGTGGCGAATTCGACCAGCAGGTCGGCGGCGTCGGCGATGAGCACGCCGCCGCCGGCGACGATGACAGGGTGGTCGGCGGCGTTCAGCATGGCCATGGCGCGCTCGGCCTGCTTGCGGGAGATGGCGGGCTTGTAGACGGGGAGCGGTTCGTAGGTGTCGATGTCGAACTCGATCTCGGCCATCTGGACGTCGAAGGGCAGGTCGATGAGCACGGGGCCGGGGCGGCCGGAGCGCATGACGTGGAAGGCCTGCTGGAAGACCTGGGGCACCAGGGCGGGCTCGAGGACGGTGATCGCCCATTTGGCGACCGGCTTGGCGATGGCTTCGATGTCGACGCCCTGGAAGTCTTCCTTGTGCAGCTTGGCGCGGGGGACCTGGCCGGTGATGCAGAGGATGGGGATGCTGTCGGCGGCGGCGGCATAGATGCCGGTGATCATGTCGGTGCCGCCGGGGCCGGAGGTGCCGATGCAGACGCCGATGTTGCCGGGCTTGGCGCGGCTGTAGCCGTCGGCCATGTGGGAGGCGGCCTCGACGTGGCGGGCGAGGATGTGGCGGATGGTGCCGTTCTGGCGGAGCGCCGAGTAGAGCGGGTTGATGGCGGCGCCGGGGACGCCGAAGGCGTTGGTGATTCCTTCGCGCGCGAGCACGGCCACGGCCGCGTCGACTGCTCTCATTTTGGGCATGGGGCTTTCCCTCCGGTGTTCGCCGATGGCGGCATTATGCCGGGTTCGTGAGGCTTTGCGGAGGCGATTCCGTATGTTGGAAACGGATGGGAATTACGTAATAGTTCAAGTAGGTTAGAGGTATTTTATGAGCGGTTGAAAGGGGGGCGGCGGGGGGGTTGGGGAACTTTCCCGCATGGTGGAAATTTTCTGGTTTTCGTTTGCGGGCGCAATGGGTTGCCACATTCCGGGACGGTGAGCGTCGGCGGGGCGCGGGGTGGCCAGGGCCTGCCGGCCCGGCGTTGCGCGGGGCGGGCGGTGCTGGCAGGTTGTCGGCACGGGCGCAGCCGGATCGCGGCTGCCCGGGAGGGATGGAAAGCAGCCATGGACTACGTTCAGCTCGGCAATTCGGGCTTGCTGGTGTCGAAGTTCGTGTTCGGCGCCGCGACATTCTCCGGCACCAACGGCTTCGAGGGGCTCGGCAATGTGCGCGGGGAGAGCGCGCGCCGGCAGGTGGACATCGCGCTGGAGGCCGGCGTCAACGCCATCGACACGGCCAACCTGTATTCGCGCGGCGATTCCGAGCGCGTGGTCGGCGAGGCGGTGGCGGGGCGGCGCGACAAGGTGCTGATCTTCACCAAGGTCGGCTTTCCGATGGGGCCGGGGGCGAACGAGCGGGGGTCGTCGCGGGTGCACCTGACGGCGCAGATCGAGGGGTCGCTGAAGCGGCTGAACACCGACTACGTGGACCTGTATTTCCTGCACATGTGGGACGGGGTCGCGCCGGTGGAGGAGACGGTGGAGACCATGACCGGGCTGATCCGGGCGGGCAAGATCCGGTATTGGGGGGTGTCGAACTACAGCGGCTGGTCGCTGGCCAAGACGGTGATGACGGCGCGGGCGGGCGGCATGGCCGCGCCGGTGGCGCAGCAGATCTACTACACCGCGGAGGGCCGCGAGGCCGAATACGAGCTGTTGCCGGCCGGGGCGGACCTGGGGGTGGCCGCGATGATCTGGAGCCCGTTGGGGCAGGGGCTGCTGAGCGGCAAGTTCAAGCGCGGCGAGCCGCCGCCGGCCGGAACGCGGCAGGGCATCAGCGGCTGGATCGAGCCGTGGATCATGGACCAGGACCGGCTGTATCGGGTGATCGACGCGCTGGCTGCGGTGGCGAAGGAGCTGGGCGCCACGACCGCGCAGGTGGCGCTGGCCTGGCTGAAGGCGCAGCCGCTGGTGGGGCCGATCGTGCTGGGGGCGCGGACCGACGCGCAACTGCGCGACAACCTTGGCGCCGACGCGATTACGCTGACGCCGGCGCAGCACGACCGGATCGAGGCGGTGGGGCGGCCGGCGCCGATCTATCCGTTCTGGCATCGGGCGGTGAATGCGAGCGAGCGCGCCACCCCGGGCGAGGCGGCGTTCCTGCGCCGCTGGCGGCAGACGTTGGGAGCCGCGTGATGGGGCTGTCGCTGGTGATGCTGCCGCCGCAGACCGAGGTGTACCGCGCCTGGGAGCGCCGCCTGGCGGGCGATGTTCCGGGGGTTGAGGTGAGCGTGGCGGAGACGGCGGAAGAGGCGGCCGCGGCGATCGTGACGAGCGATGCCGCGTTCGGCGCGTTGCCGCGCGAGTTGCTGGCGCGGGCGAGCAAGCTGCGCTGGCTGCAGTGCCACTACGCCGCGCCGCCGGCGGGGTTCTATTACCCCGAGCTGATCGCGCATCCGGTGCTGGTGACCAACATGCGCGAGATTTTCAACGACCATCTCGGCACCCACATCATGGCGTTCGTGCTGGCCTTCGCCCGCGCCTTGCCGCGCTACATTCCGCAGCAGCTCAGGGGCGAGTGGCGGCGCCTGCCGGACGAGACGCTGATCCATCTGCCCGAGGCGACCGCGCTGATCGTCGGGCTGGGCGGCATCGGGGCGGAGACGGCGCGGCTGGCGGCGGCGTTCGGCATGACGGTGATCGGCACCGATGCGCGGCGCAAGGACGTGCCCCCCGGGGTGGCGGAGATGCATCCGCCGGAGGCGCTGGACGCGCTGCTGCCGCGGGCGGATTTCGTTATTTTGACGGTGCCGCACACGCCGCAGACCGAGGGGATGATGGATCGCGCCCGCTTTCAGCGCATGCGGCGGGGGGCGGTGTTCATCAATATCGGGCGCGGCATGACGACGCGGCTCGACGACCTGGTGGCGGCGCTGCGGGCCGGCGAGGTGGGCGGCGCGGCGCTGGATGTGTTCGAGGTTGAGCCGCTGCCGCCCGGGCATGCGCTATGGACCCTGCCGAACGTGCTGATCACGCCGCACATGGCGGGCAACGGGCCGTACCTCGACGAGCGGCGGTATGCGATTTTGCGCGACAACGCGCGCGCCATGCTGACGGGCGGGGCGTTGCGCAACCTGGTGGACAAGGCGGTGTGGTTCTGACGGCAAGAAGCAGACCGGGACTGCGATTAGCGTCGCTGATTTCGCCCCTGTCTCGACCCGGGCGCCTTGCCGCGCCAGCTTGCCTTGCAGCCGGTCGATGCGATCCTCACCGGCTCGCGCTCAATGAAACACCCGCCCGGCATCGATGACGATGGTCTGGCCGGTCATGGTCTCGGTGCGGCACATGGTGACCACCATGTCGGCGCAGTCGTCCTTGTCGGCGGTCTTCTTCAGGAGCGAACTGGCCACGGCCTGCCCCATTCGACCCGGCGGGAGACTGGCTGTCGCGCGGGTTCCCTCCAGGAAGCCGGGCGCCACGCAGTTGACGAGCGTCTCGGGCGCCATCGCAACGGCCAGGCAGCGCGTGAGATGGATGAGGCCGGCTTTCGCCACCGCATAGGCGATCGAGGAGCCCGAGGGCTGCAGCCCGGCCACGGACGCGATGTTGACAACCCGGCCCCGCCCCTGGGCCTTCATGATGGGCGCCACCGCCTTGGTGAGGCGCATCGGCCCGGTCAGGTTCACGGCCATGATCCGGTCCCACACCTCGGGTGTCAGGTTATCGAGGTCGCCGAAGGGGATCGCCTTATTGTAGGCGGCGTCGTTGACCAGGATGTCGAGATGGCCGAAACGCCGGGTCACGTCGTGGATTACCGCCGCCACGGCGGCGTCGTCGGTGATGTCGCAGGCGAAGGCAGCGGCGTCGACCTGGTAGAGCGTCGCCAGCTCGCGGGCGACGCTTTCCGCCTGGTCGCGGCTCTGGGCATACATGACGGCGATGCCCACACCCTCCCTGGCCAGGGCGTGGCAGATGCGCTGGCCGAGCCCGCCATTGCCGCCGGTTACGAGCGCGACCAGTCCCTTTAGCTCCATAAGCCAGCTCCTATATGCCGGTGCGCGGCCGTGTGCCCGCGCGTGTGGATGTCCACGGACAGATTGCTGCCGGACCCATGGAGCAAGCAAGCCACGCCGGGACCGTCAACCCGTCGACCCCGAACCGCAACTCGCTGAGCCCCCGAGGACGGCCATGGATCTGCGCAGCGGGGTGGCGTCGGGATGGTCACCCCCCCAGGTTCTGCTCGCCCATCACCGCAAAGCGCCGAAGGCCCCCGCGGGGGCCTTCGGGCATTCGCTCCTGGAATTTTACACTGGCGCCCAGGATGGTCTGGAACCGACTGCGGAGCCCCCCCTCGGCCCCGTGCGGGAGCAAGCCTCCCGCACGTTGGCTATGACGCGAAGCGCCGCAGTTCGTTCAATACGACGCTATCCTCAGGCGACCATCGCGTCGTCCGACGTTGCGCCGATGATTTGCGCGCGTTCGGCAAGGAAGATACGCACATAGACCGGCACCTGCCGCCACGCCTTGGCCCGCGGATAGGGCAGCTCCTCCACCGTCTTGCCCTCGGGATAAAGTGCTTCGAACTCCGCCCAATTGTCGAAGTTGAGACGATCGACGTTGTCGACGAAGGTCTCTGCCGGCGTGCCCTCGGCGAGGATCAGCGAGTGATCGTCGAGCTCGACGTGATAGTAGACGAACAAGTCCGGAACTGTCGGCTCCCGGACGATCGAGGTGCCATTGACCAGCGAGCCGGCCTGCACCAGGACGCCCTGCACGAGCAGCGCGTGGTCGGGCGAGATCCGCAGGTCGCGGCTTGGCACGTTCGCGTCGAGCGCGCCCGCTTTGATGCGGATCGGCCAGCTGCGGAGCGGATCGGCGAAGCGCGCCGAGACCGTCTGCCGGCCGAGCCAGTTCATCGGCTTGGCAACGCCGTCGATGGTCATCACCAGGTCGCCGGGCTTCAGCGTCTCGACCGCAACCTCGCCCTCCGGCGTGCGGACCATGGTGCCCGCCATGAAGCAGATGGCGTCGGAGAGGAAAACGTCGTAGCCGCCGAGGGCACCGATATCGGCAGTGAAGTCCACGTAGGTCGAGGGATCCAGGGCAGTTCCGAGGGTGACGGTGCCGAGGTCGGTGGCGCCGTTGTAGATGTCGAAGTGCGTGCTGTCCGTGATCGTGATGCTGGTGATCGCCGCGGTCTGGACGTTGACGTAGTTGGTACTGGCGGGGTTGAACGATCCGCTGGTGCCGACATGAAGGTTGGATACCGTGCCGGCGAAATTGAGCCCGCCGGGGGAGACGGTGACGGCGTTCAATTCGAGCGCGCCGAGCGTGCCGCCGAACGTGAAGGTATTATTGGTGCCGACGACCCCACTGACCTTCAGGATGGAAGCCGGGTCGCTTGCGATATTGAAACTCACGCCGCTATTGGAGTCGATATCACGGGTGAGGTCGAGCACGCCGCCGGACGCGGTGATCGTGCTTGGGTTGCTCAACACCATACTAACGGTACCAGAGCCGGTAACGCCGGTACCCGCTGTGATGCCGCCCGCGCCGCTCAGCGTGCCGCCACTCAGCGTGATGCCCGACGTGTCCGCCAGCACCGCGCCACTATCGACCGTCAACGTGCCGCCGCCACTGACCGTCTGCGTGCCGAGGATCGTCGCGCTCTGCGCGATCTCCAGCGTCTTGTTGGCGGTGTCCACCGAGAGCGCGTTGATCGACGCGCCGCTATAGTTAATCTTCAGCACCGAACCGGACACGTCATTGATCGCCAGGACGGTGCTATCGTCCATGGCGCCGGTGAGGTTGAGCGGGCCGCCCGAGGCCGTTACCGTGTTTGAGACGACCGAGATGCCGACAGTGCCGTTACCGCTGATGTAGGTGTCCAGCGAAACGTTGCCCGAGCCGATGAGCGAACCGCCGGTAAGCGTCACGCCGTTCGAATCGGTCAGCAGGGAACCCGTACCAGCCAGGTTCACGTGGCCTGAACCGATCGCAATTGCGTCAGTGACCGTCAGCCTGGCGCTGCCGTTGAGCAGCAGCGTGCCGCCGTTCAGCGCCACCGTCTTCGCGGTGTTGCCCGACGTATCGAGACGCACGGTGTCGCCGGAGCCCGACGCGGTGAGAACGAGCGCAGTGCCGGTGACCGCGCTGGCCATGATCAGCGTGCCGCCGTCCGCCGTAACGTGCCCGGCATTGCTCCCAGCGTCCACCGCGCCAGTGAACGTGCCGAACCCGCTGATCGTGCCGGTTCCCAGCGTCGTCGAGTTCGTTACCGCCAGCGCGGCCGACGCGCGCTCTACGGTCAGACGTCGGAGCGCAGCCGGCGACTGCTCGACCAGATGGAGTTGCAACTGGAAGAGCTGGAAAGTTCGGCAACCGAGGATGAGTTGCGCGCCGAGCAGGACGCGGCGAAGACCACGCAGGTCGGCCCGTTCACCCGCAAGCGTCCGGCGCGCAAGCCATTCCCGGAGCATCTGCCACGCGAGCGGGTGATCGTGCCGGGACCGACGGCGTGCTCGTGCTGTGGCAGTGCGCGTCTGCGCAAGCTCGGCGAGGATGTCACCGAGACGCTGGAGACCATTCCCCGGCGGTGGAAGGTGATCCAGCACGTGCGGGAGAAGTTCACCTGCCGCGACTGCGAGACCATCAGCCAACCGCCCGCGCCGTTCCATGTCACCCCACGCGGCTGGGCCGGACCCAGCCTGCTGGCGATGATCGTCTTCGAGAAGTTCGGGCAGCACCAGCCACTCAATCGTCAGGCCGAGCGCTACGCCAGGGAAGGCGTACCCATCAGCCTGTCGACCCTGGCCGACCAGGTTGGCGCGTGCTGCGTGGTGCTCGACCCGATCTTCCGACGTATTGAGGCGCATGCCTTCGCGGCCGGGCGGCTGCATGGTGATGACACCACGGTGCCGGTGCTGGCCCGCGGCAAGACCGCTACCGGCCGTGCCTGGGTCTATGTGCGCGACGATCGCCCATTCGGCGACGTCTCGCCACCAGCGGCAGTCTTCTACTATTCGCGTGACCGCGGCGGCGGTCATCCGCAAGGCCACCTGGCTGACTACACTGGAATCCTCCAGGCGGACGCGTACGGCGGATATGGCAAATTGTATGAAGCGGACCGCAAGCCTGGTCCGATCATCGAGGCAGCGTGTTGGTCACACGCGCGGCGCAAATTCTTCGTCCTCGCCGATCTCGCCGAGAACGCCCGCCGCAAGGCAAAGGGCAAGAGCCCAGCGTTCGTCTCTCCGCTGGCGCTGGCCGCGGTGCGTCGTATCGATGCGCTGTTCGACATCGAGCGCGCCCTCAATGGCAAGCCGGCGTCGGAGCGCCTCGCCGCTCGCCGGAAACACAGCGTCCCGCTCGTTGCCGACCTGCAGAGCTGGATGCACGAGGAGCGCGCCGGCATGTCGCGGCACAACGATGTCGCCAAGGCGATGGACGACATGCTCAGTCGCTGGCCTGCCTTCACGCGGTTTTTCGAAGATGGCCGGATCTGTCTGAGTAACAACGCAGCCGAGCGGGCGCTGCGCG
>CAIMEK010000892.1 GCA_903839965.1 uncultured Acetobacteraceae bacterium
CGGCGAGCGCCGGCAGGTCGCTGAAGCGCTGCGCCACCGCGGCGGCGGCCGCGCCGATCTCGGGCGCGCCATAGCCCCAGGCCGCGAAGATGCAGGGAATGCCCAGCCCGGCGGCGGCCACCACGTCGTTGTGGTGGTCGCCCACCATCACCGCGCCCGCCGGCTCGCCGCCGGCCGCGCGCAGCGTCGCCAGCAGGTGCTGCGGGTCGGGCTTGCGGACGGGGAAGCTGTCGCCGCCGCCGATCGCGGCGAACAGCCCGTCCAGCCCCAGCGCGGCCAGCAGCATGCGCGCCGGCGCTTCGGGCTTGTTGGTGCACACCGCCAGCCGCCAACCGTCCGCGACCATGGCGCGCAGGGTCTCCGGCACGCCGGGATAGGCGCGCGTGAGCACCGCGGCATTGGCGAGGTAGTCGGCCTGGTACTCGGCCAGCGCGGTCGCGTCCGGCGTGCGCGCGCGGGCGGCGAAGGCGCGTTCGATCAGCTTCTGCACCCCGTCGCCCACCATGCGCGCCACCTCCGGCTCGCTGAAGCCGGGCAGGCCGCGGGAGGCCATCAGCCGGTTCACGGCCGCGGCGAGGTCGGGCACCGAGTCGACCAGGGTGCCGTCGAGATCGAGGACGAGGGTGCGTGGCATGCCCGCTCCGGTTGTGCGGTTGGTCCTGTGTTGCGGCCGGAAATCAAGATTGACCCCGCGAAGGGGCCATCCGGCGCAAGCTTCCTTTGACACGCCACGGCGCGCGCCGCTACCTCGCAGGCATGATGTCTGCCACCGCCATCCTGCTGGCCGCCGGTCTCGGCACCCGGATGAAGTCGGCGCTGCCGAAGGCCATGCATCCCATCGCCGGCCGGCCCATGCTGGCCCACCTCATCGACAACTGCGCCGCCGCCTTCGAGCGTGTCGTGGTGGTCATCGGCCCCGACATGCCCGAGCTGGCGAAGGTCGCCGCGCGGCACGAGGTGGTGGTGCAGCATGAGCGCCTGGGCACTGCGCACGCGGCGCTGCAGGCCGCCGCCCTGTTCGGCGACGGCGACGTGGCGGTGCTTTACGCCGACAACCCGCTGATCACGCCCGCCACGCTGCGCTGCCTGCGCCGCCGCCGCGCCGCCGGCGATGTCGGGCTGGCTTTGTTGGCCATGCGCCCGGCCGACCCGGCCCGCTACGGCCGCGTGATCGCCCGCCACGGCTTCGTCGACCGCATCGTCGAATGGGCCGACGCCTCGCCGGAGGAGCGCGCCGAAGGGCTGTGCAATGCCGGCGTGCTGTGCGCCGAGGCCGCCCGCATGCGCGCCTGGCTGGAAGCGGTGCGCAACGACAACGCCAAGGGCGAATACTACCTCACCGACGTGGTCGCGCTGGCCCGCGCCGAGGGCGCGCTGGTCGCTGGCGTCGAGGCGCCCGAGGCGGAACTGCGCGGCATCAATTCCCGGGTCGAACTGGCCGAGGCGGAAGCGGTGGTGCAGGCCGGCCTGCGCCGCGCTGCCATGCTGGCCGGAGTGACCATGACCGACCCCGCCAGCGTGTTCCTGTGCACCGACACCCGCTTTGGCACCGACGTTCGGCTGGAGCCGAACGTGGTGTTCGGCCCCGGCGTCACGGTGGAGAGCGGCGTCGTCATCCGGGCGTTTTCGCACCTGGAGGGTTGCCGTATCTGCTGCGGTGCCAGCGTCGGCCCGTTCGCCCGGCTGCGCCCCGGCACCGTGGTGGGCGCGCGCGCCCATGTCGGCAACTTCGTCGAGCTGAAGAACGCGCATCTCGGCGAGGGCGCCAAGGCCAGCCACCTGACCTACCTGGGCGACGCCGACATCGGCGCGGACACCAATATCGGCGCCGGCACCATCACCTGCAATTACGACGGCTTCGCCAAGCACCGCACCAGCATCGGCGCCAACGCCTTCATCGGCTCCGATGCAGTGCTGGTAGCGCCGGTGAGCATCGGCGACGGCGCGCTGGTGACGGCGGGCAGCGTGATCACCGAGGACGTGGCGGCCGACGCCATGGCGTTCGGGCGGGCCCGCATGGTGCAGAAGCCGGGCCGCGCCGCCGCCTTCCGGGCGGCCCGGAAAAAGCCAGGGTAAGGCCAGGGCTCTGCCCTGGACCCGGCAGGGGCCGCGAGGCCCCTGCACCCCATTCATCGGGTTCCGAGGGCTTCGGCCCTTGGTGGGTCCAGGGCAAAGCCCGCTAAAGCGAAAGGAAGTCCCCGATGTGCGGCATCGTCGGCGTGATCGGTCCCAACCCGGCCGCACCCCTGCTGCTGGAGGCGCTGCGGCGGCTGGAATACCGCGGCTACGACAGCGCCGGCATCGCCACCCTGGTGAACGGCGCCATCGAGCGCCGGCGCGCACCGGGCAAGCTGGCCAATCTGGCCGCCGCGCTGGCCGCCGCCCCGCTTGCCGGCACCACCGGCATCGGCCATACGCGCTGGGCCACCCATGGCGCGCCCACCGAAGGCAATGCCCATCCGCACGGCACCGCGCGGGTGTCGCTGGTGCATAACGGCATCATCGAGAACCACGCCGAGCTGCGCGCCATGCTGGAGCGCGAGGGCCAGCAATTCGCCACCGAGACCGACACCGAGACGGTCGCCCAGCTGCTCGACCTGCTGCTGGCGCGGGGCGCCACCCCGGTCGAGGCCGCCGGCGAAGCGTTGGCGCGGCTGGAGGGCGCCTATGCGCTGGCCATGGTGTTCGCCGGCCATCCCGAACTGATGATCGGCGCCCGCCACGGCGCCCCGCTGGCGGTGGGTTTCGGCGAGGACGCCATGTACCTGGGCAGCGACGCGCTGGCGCTGGCCCCGCTCACCCAGCGCATCGCCTACCTGGAGGACGGCGACTGGGTGGTGGTGACGCGCGAGGGCGCCAGCTTCTTCGATGCCGGGGGGCAGGAGGTGCAGCGCGAAATCCGCCGCACCGCGGTCTCCGGCGCCTCGATCGGCCGCGGCAATTACCGCCACTTCATGGAAAAGGAGCTGCACGAGCATCCGGCGGTGCTGGGCGACACGCTGCGCCAGATGATCAACCCGGGCACCCGCTCCGTGGTGCTGCCCGATCTGCCGTTCGACTTCGCCACCGTTCCCCTGGTCACGGTCAGCGCCTGCGGCTCGGCCTTCTATGCCAGCCAGGTCGGCCGCTACTGGTTCGAGCAGCTCGCCCGCCTGCCCACCGACGGCGACGTCGCCAGCGAGTTCCGCTACCGCGCCCCGCCGATGCCGCCGGGCGGCCTGGGACTGCTGGTCAGCCAGTCCGGCGAAACCGCCGACACGCTCGCCGCGCTGCGCTACATGCGCTCCCAGGGCCAGCACGTGCTGTCGATCGTCAACGTGCCGGAGAGCAGCATGGCGCGCGAGAGCGACGCGGTGCTGCAGACCGTCGCCGGCCCGGAAATCGGCGTGGCGAGTACAAAAGCCTTCACCGCCCAGCTGGCCGTGCTGGCCTGCCTGGCGCTGGCCGCCGGGCGGGCACGCGGCCGCCTCACCGCGCAGCAGGAGGCGGTGATGACGCAGGCCCTGCTGGAAGTGCCCGGCCGCGCCGCCGAGATCCTTGAGCACGACACCGCCATCCGCCGCATCGCCGTGCGCGTGGCGGCGGCCCGCGACGTGCTCTATCTGGGCCGCGGCAGTTGTTTCCCGATCGCCATGGAAGGTGCGTTGAAGCTGAAGGAAATCAGCTATATCCACGCCGAAGGTTATGCGGCGGGTGAAATGAAGCACGGCCCGATCGCGCTCATCGACCCGAACGTGCCGGTGATCGCCATCGTGCCGTCCGGGCCATTGTTCGAAAAGACCGCGAGCAACGTGCAGGAAGCGGCGGCGCGCGGCGGCCAGGTGATCGTGTTCAGCGACGCCGACGGGGCCGCCAAGCTGGGGGGCATCGCCGCCGAGACGATCGTGCTGCCCGCCGTCGATCCTTTCGTGGCGCCGATCCTCTACGCCATCCCGGTGCAGTTGCTGGCCTACCACGTGGCGGTGCTGAAGGGCACCGACATGGACCAGCCCCGCAACCTGGCGAAGAGCGTTACCGTCGAGTAGCGCTTGCGGGGCGCAGTGGGTCGGGCCAGCATCGCGGCCCAACCCGGGAGAGAAGCCCCATGATCGACAACCCGCCCCCGCTCACCATTTACCGCGGCTGGAAGCGCCCCGATCCCGCCCTGGTCGCCCGCTTCGCCGGCGCGCAGACCTCGCACCTGGTGGACGCCATGGAAGGGCGCGGCATGCTCAACTGGCGCATCAAGCCGCTCGATGCGAACTGCGCCAGCTTCGCCGCCCCGGCCGTTACCGGCTATGCCTATCCCGCCGACACGCTGGCCATGTTCGGCGCGCTGCACGAGGCGCAGGCCGGCGACGCCATCATCGTCGGCTGCGACGGCTTCACCCCGACCGCGCTGATCGGCGACATCATCACCGGCATGATGCACAACAAGGGCGTCGTGGCCTTCGTCACCGACGGCCTGGCGCGCGACCGCGCCGGCATCGTCGAGGTCGGCATGCCGGTGTTCGCCGCCGGCGTCGTCTCCAATTCCGGCGCCATGGCGGGCCCGGGCACGGTGGGCGCCCCGGTCATGGTCGGCGGCGTGCATGTCCGCCCCGGCGACATCCTGGTGGGCGACGCCGACGGCGTCGTGGTGGTGCCGTTCGACCGCGCCGAGCAGGTGCTCGCCACGCTGGAGCGGGTGCGCGCGGCGGAGGCGGCGCTGATCGCGCGCGTGAAGGGGGGGCTGACCATGTCGGACGGTGCCCTGCGGTTGATCCAGCAGGCCCGGATCATCGAGGCCTGATCCCACTGGGCCAGGCAAGCGGCCTGCCCGGGCTGACAGCGGCGGCGGATGAGACTATCTCTGCGGCAACCGTCTCCAGGAGGATTGCCATGCTCAGCCCCGCTTCGCCGCTGCCGCTGCGCGACCCGACGCTGTTCCGTCAGGCCAACTATATCGACGGCAAGTGGGTCGAAGCCGATAGCGGCAAGACCTTCGCCGTGGTGAATCCGGCGACCGGCGAGGTGATCGGCGCGGTGCCGTCGATGGGCGCGGCCGAGACCCGGCGCGCCATCGAGGCCGCCTATCGCGCCCAGCCGGCCTGGCGCGCGCGCACCTGCAAGGAACGCAGCGCCATCCTGCGCAAGCTGTTCGACCTGATGATGGCCAACAGCGACGACCTCGCCGTCATCATGACCGCCGAGCAGGGCAAGTCGCTGGCCGAGGCGCGCGGCGAGATCGCCTATGGCGCGGCGTTCTTCGAGTGGTTCGCCGAGGAAGCCAAGCGCGTCTATGGCGACACCATTCCGCAATTCGCCAAGGGCCGCCGCATCATCGTGCAGAAGGAGCCGATCGGCGTGTTCGCGGCGATCACGCCGTGGAACTTCCCCGCCGCCATGATCACCCGCAAGGCCGGGCCGGGCTGGGCGGCGGGCTGCACCGGCGTGATGCGCCCGGCCAGCCAGACGCCGTTCTCCGCGCTGGCCATCGCCGTGCTGGCGGAGCGCGCCGGCATGCCCGCGGGCGTGTGCAACATCCTCACCGGCCCGTCCGGCCCGATGGGCGAGGAACTCACCTCCAACCCGCTGGTGCGCAAGCTCACCTTCACCGGCAGCACCGAGATCGGCGCCAAGCTGCTGGCGATGTGTGCGCCGACGGTCAAGAAGACCAGCATGGAACTGGGCGGCAACGCGCCGTTCATCGTGTTCGACGACGCCGACCTCGATGCCGCGGTGGTGGGCGCGCTGGCCAGCAAGTACCGCAACAGCGGGCAGACCTGCGTGTGCACCAACCGTATCCTGGTGCAGGACAGCGTCTACGACGCCTTCGCCGCCAAGTACAAGGTGGCGATCGAGGGGCTGAAGGTCGGCAACGGCATGGACGAGGGCGTCACCCAGGGCCCGCTGATCAACGCCGCCGCGGTGCTGAAGGTGGAGCAGCACATCGCCGACGCCGTCAAGCGCGGCGCCACCATCGTCACCGGCGGCAAGCGGCATGCGCTGGGCGGCAATTTCTTCGAGCCGACGCTGCTCGCCAATGTGCCGCACGACGCGCTGATCTTCAGCGAGGAAACCTTCGGGCCGGTGGCGCCGATGTTCCGTTTCCATACCGAGGAGGAAGCCATCCGCCTGGCCAACGACACCCCGTTCGGCCTGGCCTCGTATTTCTACGCCCGCGATGTCGGCCGCATCTTCCGCGTGGCCGAGGCGCTGGAATACGGCATCGTCGGCGTCAACGAGGGCATCATCTCCACCGAGATGGCCCCGTTCGGCGGCATGAAGGCCTCTGGTCTTGGCCGCGAGGGCTCCAAATACGGCATCGAGGACTATCTCGAGATCAAGTACCTCACCATCGGCGGCATCGGCGCCTGATCGGCGTGAACAAAGCCTCCTCCCCCCTGGGGAGGGGGCTGCGCGCCCCGGCTCACGAAAGGCCAGCCATGCCCTGTGATTTCGACCTGTTCGTCATCGGCGGCGGCTCCGGCGGGGTGCGCTGCGCCCGCGTCGCCGCCGGCCACGGCGCGCGCGTGGCCATCGCCGAGGCGCGCTTCTGGGGCGGCACCTGCGTCAACGTGGGCTGCGTGCCGAAGAAGCTCATGGTCATGGCCGCCGAATACGGCCTGGCCGCCCGCGACAGCCATGGCTTCGGCTGGGACACCCCGCCCGGCCGGCACGACTGGGCCGCGCTGATCGCCGCCAAGGACCGCGAAATCGGCCGGCTCAACGGCACCTACCGCCGCCTGCTCGACGGTTCCGGCTGCACCGCCTTCGAGGCCCGCGCCACCCTGCTCGACGCCCATACGCTGGAGGTCGGCGGCAAGCCGGTCACCGCGGAACGCATCGTGCTGGCCACCGGCGGCCGACCCGTGCGCCCGCAATTCCCCGGCGCGGAGCACGCCATCGTCTCCGACGACGCGTTCTTCCTGCCCGACCTGCCGCGCCGCATCGTGCTGCTGGGCGGCGGCTACATCGCCGTCGAGTTCGCCGGCATCTTTTCCGGCCTCGGCGCGGAGGTGGACCTTATCTACCGCCAGCCGCTGCCTCTGCGCGGCTTCGACGAGGACCTGCGCGAGGCGCTGGCCGAGGCCATGCAGGCCGGCGGCATCCGCCTGCATCCCGCCGCGACCATCGCCGCCATCGAGCCGGTCGGCAGCGCCAAACGGGTGGTGTTGAGCGACGGCGACGTGCTGGAGGCCGACCTGGTGTTCGCCGCCACCGGCCGGCTGCCCAACACCGCGGGGCTCGGCCTGGAGCGGACAGGGGTGGCGACCGACGGGTTGGGCGCCGTGTTGGTGCACGACGCTGCCGAAACCACGGTGCCCAACATCTACGCCATCGGCGACGTCACCAACCGGCTGAACCTGACGCCGGTGGCGATCGCCGAAGGGCACTCGCTGGCCGACCGCCTGTTCGGCCCCGCCGGGCGCGACTGGGCGCTGGAAGCGGTGGCGACGGCGGTATTCTCCTCGCCGCCGATCGGCACGGTGGGCCTGACCGAATCCGAGGCGGCGCTGCGCGGGCCGGCCGACATCTACCTCACCCGGTTCACCCCGATGCGCCACACGCTCTCCGGGCGGGCGCGCAAGACGCTGATGAAGCTGGTGGTCTGCCAGCGGACGCAGCGCGTGCTGGGGGCGCACATGCTGGGCGAGGACGCGCCGGAGATCCTGCAGGGCCTGTCGATCGCCATCAACGCCGGCGCGACCAAGCAGGATTTCGACCGCACCGTGGGCATCCACCCGACCGCCGCGGAGGAATTCGTCACGCTGCGCACCCGCACCCGGGTGGCGCCGGCGCCCATGGTGGCGGAACTCGACTCCGAGGGCACCCCGGCGGCGATGGGCGCGGCCGGGATGGGCGTCGGCGCCCCGGAGTAGATCGAGAGGAAATTCCCGCCCCATGATCCCCGCCATCTGGCTGCAGGCCCTGCTGGGCGGCGCCCTGATCGGCACCGCCGCGGTGCTGCTCATGTTCGGCCTCGGCCGCATCGCCGGCATCAGCGGCATCGTCGGTGGCCTGCTGCCGCCATCGGTGCCGGACCGCGGCTGGCGCCTGTGGTTCCTCGGCGGGCTGCTGGCCGGCCCGGCCCTGGTCGGCCTCATCCTCGGCCGCGACCCGGTGGGCCTGCCCACGGTCGGGCTGCCCGTGCTCATCGCCGCCGGCCTGCTGGTCGGGCTCGGCACCGGGCTGGGCGGCGGCTGCACCAGCGGCCACGGCGTGTGCGGCCTGGCCCGCTTGTCGCCGCGCTCGCTGGCCGCCACCATCGTCTTCATGCTGGCCGGCGGGGCGATGACCACCCTCGTCCGCCATTGGGGGGGCTGAGCCATGGGCACACTGCTCGCCCTCGTCGCGGGGCTGCTGTTCGGCGCCGGGCTCGCACTCGGCGGCATGACCGATCCCAAGGTGGTGCTCGACTTCCTCGACGTCGCCGGCGCCTGGAACCCGACACTCGCCTTCGTCATGGCCGGCGCGCTCGCCGTCACCACGCTCGGCTACCACCTGGCCTTCCGCACGGAAGGCCCATGGCTGGCCGTGCGCTTCAGCCTGCCCACGGCCCACGCCATCGACGGCCGCCTGCTCGGCGGCGCCGCCCTGTTCGGCGCGGGCTGGGGCCTGGCCGGCTACTGCCCGGGCCCGGCCCTGGCCTCGCTGCCCGCCGCCCACGCCGGCACGGCAGTGTTCGTGCTCGCCATGCTGGCCGGCCTCGCGGCGGCGAAGGTGCGGCACTGAGAGAAGGCCAGGGGCGCTGCCCCATAGGCGCGAAGTTAAACTGTAAGGGCCCATGCCTGAATGGTCCTGCGGCGTGGGGCTTCCGTGAGCTTGCGGCGGAGTTGCTGCCAACGTCGGCGTGAAAGTCTGGGCGGTGGTGGCAGGATCGCGTGGAGCAGGATGGAGCGGGCGATCCGCCAGGCACGCCACAAAGAGGGCGGCTGAAGCCGCTTGGCGTCAGGTTGCCGAGGGGGGGAAACCGACGAGCCGGCAAGCCAGTTCGTCGGTCAGCACCGCGGCGATCAAGTGCGCCAGCAACCAAGTGCGGGCCAGCGCCGGATCAGTGGCCGGTAATTGGTCGAGGCCACCAATGGTCTTCAGCCGCTTGAAGCCCAACTCGACCTGCCAGCGCTCGCGATACAACTGGATGATGCGCTCCGGCGCCACCCGCTGGGATGGCAGCGAGGTCAGCAGCATAAGGTAGCCTGCCGCCGTGGCGGTGCGCGGGTCCATCTGATGTCCCGCTTTGCCTGACTTGCGCTTCACCCGTTTGCGCTGGCGCTCGGCTTGCTCCGGCGGCAGGCGATGGATCACCAGACGCAGCGGCCGTGCGATGCCGTGGATATACACGCCCCACTCGGCGGTGGCTGCCGTTTGCGGCAACCGGCCGAGCAAATCGATTGCCTGACCCTTGGCGTCCAGCAACCGCAGCGAACGCCAGCCCAGCCGGGTGATGAAGTCGCCGCCAGCGCCCAGCACCGCAGCAAAATTGCGCACCCGCGCATAGCCACGATCCTGGATGATGGTCTCGCCGGGCGAGATGCGCGTGCGGTCGCTACGCTCAGCTTGCCGGCTATCACTCAGCACCAGGTCGGTGAAACGGCCAGCCGCCGGATCAAACCGAGCGTGCAGCCGCCAATTTCCACCCTTTCCCGGCGAACAGATCAGCGAACCATCAACCGCCGCCAGATCAAGAGCTTCCGCCGGCCCCGCCCCCTTGCCAAACTTCTCCGTCAGCAGCACCGCCAGCACATGGGCCAGCCAGTCTCCCATGTGCTGCAACCGGCCCATCACCCCCTTGTCGCTCAGGTCCGGCAAGCCGGCATCCACCGCCAGCCCAGCCGTGCTCCGCAGCGATTGCTGCCCAGGCCCATACATCAGCGCCAGATGTAGCAATTCCTCCGCGCTTCGGATCTTCCGCTTCCGACGCAACGCCCCAAATTCGCGCGCCGTCGCCTCAAGGTCCAGCCGCGCCGAAATATACCCAATCACCGACGACCAACGGCCGTCTTGCAGACATTCTGGTTTCATCTCCCCCAGGAATCAGACCTCCCCGCGTCGCCGCAAACCCCTAGATTCGCGCCTATGGGGC
>CAIMEK010000893.1 GCA_903839965.1 uncultured Acetobacteraceae bacterium
GCCATGGTGTCGAAGGCGGCGGCAAGGCGGCCGAACTCGCTGCCGTCGACGCGCAGGCCGCTGCGGGCGGTGAGGTCGCCGGCCCGCCACCGGTCGGCGACCACCAGCAGCCGCTCGACCGGGCGGCGGATCAGGCGGCCGCCGAGCAGGGCGGTGATCAGCAACGCCAGCAGGCCGCCGGCGACGATCAATGCGACGCCCGTGCGGTTGGCCTGCGTGACGGCGGCGAAGGAGACGGCGCGGTCCAACGCCACCGCGACCAGCAATCCCTTCGGTTCGGTGCCGGGCGGTGAATAGCCGACGATGAGGTCGCGGCCATTCTGGGTCAGGTTCGGCACGACCCTGACCTCGCTGCCCTGCAGGGCAAAGCGGTTCTCATCAGGCATTGGGCGCCCGACGAGGTGCTGCGGATCGGGGGTGCGGGCCAGGATCGTGCCGTTGCGGTCGATGACCACCGCGACGGCCTCCGGCGGCAGAGCGAGGCGCGCCAGTTGCCGACCAAGCCAGTCGAGGTTGAGCGCCGCCACGACGACGCCCGCCACGCGGCCGTTCGCGTCGATGAAGGGCTTGGCCATGTGGATGGTCGGCTTGCCGGAGTCCCGCCCGATCGCGTATTCGCCGATGACGAAGCCGCCGGTGCGCAACGCTTCGCGGAAATGGTAACGGTCCGCCGCCGAAATGGCCGGGTCGGCCAGCGCCGGCGTGCACAGGAAATGGCCGTCGAGGCCGAGCACGGCCATGTTGTTGTAGCGCGGCGATCTGGCCAGCAGGTTGGCGAGGATGCGCTGGCACGATTCGGGTCGGTGGTCCTGCACGGCGGGGGTGCTGCTGATCGCGTCCAGCACCTGCTCGGCGCTGTCGGCGATGCGCTGCTGCTCGGAGGCGATGAGCCGCACGAGGCGCAAGGCTTCGTCCTCGACGAGTTGCTGGCGGACCTGGCGGGCGTCGCCTTCCGTGTAGATTTCGAAGGCGAGAACGGGCAGCAACGCGATCGAGACCAGCAGGAGCAACCGTGTCACCAGCCCTTGCAAGGCAAACCTCGTGCGCTGAGCCGCCCAGCTTTTGCCGACGCGATCGGCACGGGCATTGATCCAGGTCACGCCAATATGAAACCTGCGGTGTCGTCACGGGGTTGTGATCAGGCGGTTGCGTTGAATTTCAACGGCCTCAACATTGGCTGAAGTGCCGCTAAAACTTTACGCGCCGTTGGATTTTGCACGAACGCCCGCATTGCGCCGGTGCGATCATTTCCGTGCGCCGACCTGGAACCGCCTGCTGGCGGAGACCATCGGCAGCCCGGGCCACACGTCGCTCGAACAGGTGAACCGGTCCGACTGGCCGCGCGTGGAAGAGGTGCTTCGCGATGGCCCGAACATGTTGCGGCCCCGCTACCGCGTGGTGACCGAGGCGCCCGGCTGCCGGCAGGCCTGAACCGGCCCGCCGGCAGCGGCAATCACGGCGCCATGTAGGCGTCGGTCCAGAACGAGGCCGCCGGCAGGGTGGTCTCCAGCCCCTGGTACTCCTTCATCAGCGCCAGCGTGTCGTCCCAGTCCTGCTGCGCCATCCAGCCGATCGGGCGGTCGCGGCCGTAGGTGCTCTTCATCAGCGTCATGCCGGTGCGCAACTGGGCGAGCGACAGCGCGGACTCCAGCGTGGGCCGGGCCGCCAGCAGCGCCTTCACCGCCTCTTCCGGCTGCTGGGCGGCAAGCTCGTAGCTGGCGCGGGTCGCCGCCACGAAACGCTTCACCAGGTCGGGGTTGCGCTTCTCCAGGTCGGTGGTGGTGAAGATGGCCAGCCCGATCGAGTTCACGCCGAGGTCGGAATACAGCATCGTGGTCACCGGCAGGCCGCGCTGCTCAAGAATGAGCGCCTGGTTCTCCACCCCGCCGAGCAGACCGGCCGCCTGCTTTTCCAGCACGACGACGAGCTTGGTGGCGCCGTCCACGCGCAGGAAGCGCACGAAGTCCGCCGGCAGCTTCTGGCTGCGCAGCACGGCGGGGAACACCACCAGCCCCGCCTCGCCGGTGGTGGCGGAAATGGTCTTGCCCTGCAGCCCCTGGATGGTGGTGATGCCGCTGTCGCGGCGCACGATCACGCCGTTCGGGCTGCGGTCCATGATGCCCATAACGGCATGCACCGGCGCGCCATGCGCGGCGCCGGCGATGATGGCGGTGCCATCGGCCAGGCCGAACATGTCCGAACCCGCGGCCACCGCCTGCACGGCGCGGCCGGAGCCCTGGCCTTCGCCGATCTCGATGTCGATGCCCTGCTGGCGGTAGATCCCCTTGGCGGCACCGAAATAGAACGGCGCGTGGAAGCCGTAGGCGAGCCGTTCAGCCGGAAAGTCACGTGGTCGTCGGCGCGGACCGGTGCCGCACAGCCGAGCGCGACAGCGAGGCCGAGCAGCGAGGCGAACAGGCGGCGCATGGGCGTTTCTCCGTTGGCAAATTTCTGCTTTGGATCAGATGCCCGGCACTTCCCCCGACAACCGGCGGCGGGAAACGTGCCAGGGCACGGCGATGCCTTCCAGCCACTCGACGAGGCCGTAAAGCGTGAGGCCGAGCACGGAAAGAATGAAAATGGCGGCGAAGCTGCCCGCGGTGTCGAGGTTGCCGTTGTATTCCAGCAGCAGGTAGCCCAGTCCGCGGTCGGAGGCGACGAACTCGGCCACCACCGCCGCCGTGGCGGCCAGCGCGGCGGCCACCTTGAAGCCGCCGAACAGCGCCGGCATGGCATGCGGCAACTGCACCATGCGGAAGGTGCGCAGGCGGCCCGCGCCCGTCGAGCGCACCAGCTCGAGGATCTCCGGCTCGATGGAGCGGAACGCGGTGATGGCGGACACCACGATCGGGAAGAACGACAGCAGAAACACCAGCAGCACCTTCGGCAGCATGCCGAAGCCGAACCAGATGATGAACAGCGGCGCCACCGCGATCTTCGGC
>CAIMEK010000894.1 GCA_903839965.1 uncultured Acetobacteraceae bacterium
CCATCGCCTCGAAGCCGTCCTCGGTGAACCCAGCCTGGCCGAACTGGTCCGCCAGCGTCACCACGCCCAGCGGCAGCGACACATAGCCGCATAATTGCGGCGCGCTGCCCGGGTCCATCCGCACCCAGCCGAGCTCCGTGGACCCGCCGCCGATATCGAACAGCAGCGCCCGCCGGGCGCCGGACCCGTCCGACGTATCACCCAGCAGCGATCCACAGCTATCCAGCGCCAGCTCGGCTTCCTCACGCGAGGTAATGACATCGAACGCGATGCCGGTCTCTGTCTTCACCCGCGCCAGGAATGCCGCCCCGTTCCCGGCCCGCCGGCAGGCCTCGGTGGCGATGGCGCGGACGGCGCGGACCGGGCGGCGTGCCAGCCGTGCGGCGCAGCCGTGCAGGGCGGCCATGGCGCGTCCCATGGCGTCCTGGCTCAACCGGCCGCTGTGTTGCAACCCCTCGCCCAGGCGGACGATGCGGCTGAAGCTGTCGACCACGCGAAAGCCGTCGCCGGCGGGGGTGCCGACCAGCAGCCTGCAATTGTTGGTCCCGAGATCGAGCGCCGCGAACGTGGGCGCCGGTGCCCGGGGGGTTCCGCTTGATGTTTGTGCGGAGGTATCGACCATGGCAGAGGCCTTCCGCAACCTTTGGGGGACCATTGTTCTCGGCCGGGGCCGCCGCTTCAAGCACGAATTCGGCCCGGGGCCAGCGATCGCCTGGAAGCGGGGAACTTCGTGGCGGTAATTTGACATCGCCAGCGTCGGCCACTAACTAGCCGGCCACCCCGCTGGGGGATCGTTCAATGGTAGGACAAACGACTCTGACTCGTTTTATCTAGGTTCGAATCCTAGTCCCCCAGCCAGCGGCTCGAAAAGGCCCATCTCGTCAGATACTTACGGAAATTCAACAGGTTGCGCTCTCTGCAGGGTTACAGAGAGGTGACCAGATGGCCCGGGCGGTGGTTCGGCCGACCAAGCATCCCAAGATGCGGTACCTCCATCCTCCGATTGGCGGTGCCCGAAGGGCTTCACGCCGCCTGCAAGCAATGTTTTGGTGTCCGAGCTGATCTGCGGGAGAACCTGAACAGCAAAGACCCCAAAGCGGCCAAGCGACGCGCGCCCACTGGCGAGGAGAGGCTGCGCGGGGAGCCTGAACGGCTTTGTGCCATCAGGTTGATACCCGACACCAAGCCAGGTTGGAGGTGGCCAACGCTGCCTATCTGCAAGCGTTTGGGGCAGAAGGCAACGCGCGCCACGTGCGCCCGCTCGATGTGATCCGCAAGGCCCTGCCGGTCGTTCAGGCGCCCACTTCGGTCCTGCGGGACCGAGCGGGCAGCGCGCCGCTATCCCCGAGGCATCTACCCCAGTCCGGCATGGTGCTGACCACGAATGTGGGCGGAAGGAATGCTGAGACGGCGCTGCAGTCGGTAGCTAAAGAGTTGTATGGGCGATTCGGATCGGCGGCCTGATCGAATGGATGGGGTTGCTACGGACGATAGCAAGACCAATGGCTGCTGATGATCCCCAAGGGACCGGCGGCATAGTCGTGCGGACGGCACTGGTACCTCGGCACAGTTATTTCGACTCTTTGGCGGTATCTGGATAGGCACGGGCCAGCTTCTGGCGCATGCTTGGGTATGTAATGAAACTCCAGCCGCCGAAGTACGCGGTGTGCTTCGGGTGCCGGGAATGCTTCGTGCAGGGCACCGGCTGTGTGGGTCGAAAGATTATCCATCACGACGCGGATCTGGTCCGCGTTTGGATAGTGATATCGGCCAGATCGCGCATGCAGACGGCAAACTCCTGCACGGTTCGCTGGTTCGCGACGAGATTTCACACCAAAGCAGGGCCAGTATCTGGCGTTCATTCACCCCTATACGCTGGTGAACGGGCGCCCACCGGCGGAGGCGGACATGATCCGGCTCTTCCGCGTTGCACCGCCGACCGTTCATCAGATGGTGCTCAGCCCCCACAAGGCCGGGCTGATCTCACGCAAGCCGGGGGTGCCGCGCAGTATCGCGGTCCTGCTCGAACGATCCGGCGCCCTGAAGCACTGCACTGTGGCCGGGCGCTATCGGCGTGCCATGGCGGCGCTGGTGGTCACGGCCGGGCCGTTGAGCGCTGACAACCAGCCGCCGGCGGTGCGATAGGTATGCGGTCGCGCTGGAAGGGGCCTGACTGGCCCCTCCCAGTTCGCTGCGAACCCGGCTCCCGCAGCCACCTTGCGCGGGCGACCGACAGTCTTCCGCGTTGTCGGAGTGCCGCTAGGCGGCGAGGTCGTGGATGGCGAGTTCGAGGAACTGCTTGCCGATCGCCGCTTCAAACTGGGCATAAATCGGGCGCGTGGCCTGCACGAACTGCTCCCGATCGGCGGGGCTGATGTCATTCACCTTGAGCTTGGTCTTGATGAAGGCAAGCGCCTCGTCGATTTCTTTCGGCTGCTTCACCCACTGCCACTCCATGGCGGTGCGCATGGCCTGCGTGACCATCGCCTGCTCTTCGGCCGAGAGTCCGAACCAGAGAGCCTTGTTCATCGTAATGATGAAGAAGTCCGTCACGTGCTGGTCGAGCGAGACGAACTTGGAAACTTCGTGCAGCTTGAACGCGACGAAGTCGGTCAGCGGGAATTCGAAGCCGTCCACCACGCCCTGCTGCATGGCCAGATACAGTTCCGATGGATCCATGGCGACCGCGTTGCCACCAAGCGCCCGGATCATCTGGATGTTGACCTGGCTGTTCGGGATGCGGATCTTCAGGCCCTTGCAGTCGGCCGGCGTGTTGATGGGGTGGGCGTTGTTGATGAGGTGCCGGCCGCCCTGCAGCCAGTAGCCGATGACCTTGAAGCCGGCGGCCTGCGCCAGCTTGTCGATTTCCTTGCCGATCTGACCATCGAGCGCAGTCCGCAGGCGCTCCGTGGAGCCGACGATGAAAGGCAGGGTGAAAGTGTCGATCGGCTTCATGAACGGCGAATACCAGGCAGGAGAGGACTGGACCATCGCCAGCGAACCCATCTGCGTGGCGGAGAGCATAGCCGCGATGGGGCCCAACTGCGAGTTCGGATAGACCTCGACCTTGAGCTTGCCCGACGACAGCTTGCCGAGTTCGGCGGCGAACAGGAGGCAAGCGTCGTTGTAGACGGTACCCTCCTGGATCTGGTTGCCGTAGCGCAACACGCGCACGGGCTGCGCGATGGCCGGCGCCGCGAGGCCGGCCCACGCCGCGCCGCCCGCCGCCAACGATGCCGTCATAAGCTTCCGTCTGGCGATCCGCAGCGTGGTTCTCGATTGCTTGATTGTCATGGTGCGTTCCCCTGGAGTGCAGACAGGCTGGCGAATTCCGTCGTCATTCTGATAACGCATCGACCTGCCTCCATCTCGATCCAACCTCCGGGGTCAGTGCATGCCGAAAGAGTGCGGCAGCCACAGGGTGATCCCGGGAAACATGATCACGATGGCCAGGCCAGCGACCAGAAAGATGTTGTAGATAAGGCATGGCCGCATGGTGGCGTTGACCGGCGCCTCGCCGATCGCGCAGGCCATGTAGTAGCCGATGCCGACCGGCGGCAGGAACACGCCGATACCGACGGACATCGTCAGGACGATGCCGTACTGCAGCGGATCGATCCCGACCCGGCTGGCGATCGGCAGCAGGATCGGCGCCGCGATCAGGATCGCCGGCAGCCCTTCGAGCACAAAGCCGATCACGATCATGACCGCTGCGGTGACGAACAAAACAATCGTCGGGTCGTGCAGCGCGTTGAAGGCGTTGGCCAGGACGCGGGCGAGGCCATCGATGACGATCGCCTGCGCCAGCAGGTTCGAGGTCGCCACCATGAACAGCACCATGCCCGCCGTGAGTGCCGCATCTCGCAAGGCATCCCAGGCCAACCGCAGGCTGATGGCATGGTAGACCACCAGCGCGGCCGCAAAGCCGTAGACCACGGCGAAGGTCGCGGATTCGGTCGGCGAGGCGATACCGCCGATGATGCCGCCGACCACGATGACCGGCACCAGGCAGGCCGGAAGAGCGGGCGGCGTGGAGCGCAGGGCACGCCGCAGACTGAACGGTGCGCCCTTGGGAAAATGGTGAATGCGGCTGCGGATGATCGCTGCGACGATCAGTGCGATCGAAAGGGTAACGGCCGGCATCACGCCTGCGACGAACAACGAGCCGACGGAAAGCGTGGTGATGGAACCGAGCAGCAGAAGCATCAGCGACGGCGGGATGGTTTCGCCCATGGCGGCGCTCGCCGAGAGCACCGCCACCGATTCGGTCGCGGGATAGCCGTATTGCCGCAACGGCACCTTCATGACGCTGCCGACCGTCGCCATGTCCGCAACCTTGGAGCCGCTGAGACCGGAGAAGATGTACATCGCCACCACTTCGGCCACCAGCAGACCACCGCTCCAGTGGCCGACCCAGTTCTGCACCATGCCGATCATGCGGCGCGCCATGCCGGTGACGTCCATGAGCGTGCCGGCGACCATAAAGAAAGGCACCGCCAGCATCACGAAGCTGGAGACGCCGTACTGCATGGCTGCGGGAATAGTGACCATCGGAACCGTGCCGGTGACCAGGAAGAACAGCATCCCGATCAACGCCAGGATGCCGGCGATCGGGGTGCCGGCGAGGAACGCGACCACCACCGGCGGCATGACCAGGATGAACGGGTCGATCGTGATGGCGCCACTCTCATAGCCCCAGCGCAGCAGCGCCATGGCCAGGCCCATGACGAGCGTGACCGCGATGCCGATCGCCACGGCGCGCCGGCGCAGCAGGGTGAGCTTTTCGATGGTGAAGATGCTCATCAGCACAAAGCCGACGCCGAGCCAGACCGCGACGAAGCCCGTGCTGATGTCGAGCACCGGCAAGGTCTGGGAGCTCTGACTGGCGAAGAATTGCGGAAACGCCACCAACGCGGCAACGCAGATCCCAAGAAAAACCGCCAGTCCGATGGCTTCCAAAATCTGCCGCTGATCGCCTTCCACGCGGTCGATCAGCGCCGTGTAGGCCATGCCGCTCGTGCGGCGGAAATAAACGGGCGCGCCGAGGAAGGTAATCAACGCGATGAGTATCGTCCACGCGTCCGTGGCCCAGGAGAAGTCCTGCTGAAACACATCGCGCACGACCGCGTTCAAAAAGGTTATGGCGATGTTGAGGATGATGGCGACAACGACGACGGCCTCGATGGCGAGGGCGAATATGCTCATGCCGCGGCTGCGTTCGGTCAAATGTATCGCTCCGAATCGGCCATGTTCGTAACTCCCTGGCTTTCTGTAACTGCTCCGTCCGGCCTGCTCAATCCCTAACTGGCGGGCGCAAAAACTTTGCGCCGGGAACTATCAGTCCGACTGATGACAAAATCAGCGACAGTGACCATCCGGCGGTTCCCACCGACAGGCGGCCTGGCCTACTTGGTCGTGACGTGCCCGGCACGGTCGAGACTTGCGGACCCGGAGCACCTCTCCGGCTGGAAGATTATTGAACGCCACGGCGGAAATCACAGCCCTGTTGCCACGCGGGAGTGGCCTGATCTCCAATCTCCTGGGGGTACATGTCGCCGGCGGCGATGGCGCCCGACAGCAGCGGTGCCTTTGCGCGCAGAAAAACCTTCGCCACGCCCTGACGGATCAGTTCCTCGACGCACTCCTCGCGGCTGTTGCGACAGGGTGGTCTGCCTCGGTTGATCCGCCGGCAGGGGCCCTCCACCTGCCAACCAAAGGAGGCTCCCAGTCAGGTCACCGCGGCGCCCGCCCCCGCACCCGGCGAAGCCGTTCCGTCCAACTACCTTCTGATAACCAACCACGGTATGGTGCCGCTGCGCTTGATCGCGGTATCGGGAGGTTTCGAGATGAAACGTCGTCACTTGCTCCGTGCCGCGACCGCAGGGGTGGTGGCTTTGGCGGCCCCGGCCGTGCGGGCACAGCCGGCACGCGTGATAAAGTTCGTGCCGCAGGCCGACCTTGCCGTTCTGGACCCGATCTGGACCACGGCGACGGTGACGCGCAACCACGCCTACCTGGTGTTCGACACGCTCTACGGCACCGACGCGCAGTTCCGCATCCAGCCGCAGATGCTGGAGGGACAGCTCAGCGAAAACGAGGGCCGGCAGTGGCGCCTGACCCTGCGCGAGGGATTGCGCTTCCACGATGGCGAGCCGGTCCGCGCGCAGGACGTGGTGGCGAGCCTGCAGCGCTGGGGCAAGCGCGACGCGTTCGGCTCGTCGCTGATGGCCGCGACCGACGAGATTTCCGCGGTGTCGGACCGCGTGGTGCAGTTCCGCCTCAAGAAGCCGTTCGCCTTGCTGCCGGACGCGCTGGGCAAGAGCGGCGTGAACATGCCCGCCATCATGCCCGAGCGGCTGGCACGCACCGATGCGATGACGCGCGTGAACGAGATGGTGGGCAGCGGCCCCTACCGCTTCCTGGCCGACCAGTGGCGTCAGGGTGCGTTTGCCGCCTACCAGCGTTTCGAGGATTACGTGCCGCGTCCGGACGGCGTCGCCAGTTTCACCGCCGGGCCCAAGCGCGCCTGGTTCGACCGGGTCGAATGGCACAGCATTCCCGACGCCGCCACCACCGCCAACGCCCTGATGGCCGGCGAAATCGATTGGTGGGAGCGCGCTTCCGCCGACCTGCTGCCCATGCTCAAGGGCAACCGCGGCGTCGTGGCGCGCGTTTTGGAACCCACCGGCGCCGTGCAGTTCCTGCGCTTCAATCATTTGCTGCCGCCGTTCGACAACCCCGCCATCCGTCGCGCCGTTCTGGGTGCGGTCAGCCAGACGGACTGCATGCTGGCCGCCGCCGGCGATGATCGCGGCATGTGGAACGACCGTTGCGGCGCCTTCACGCCTGGCACGCCACTGGCCAGTGAAGCGGGGCTGGACGTGCTCACCGGTCCGCGCGATCTGGACCGCGTGCGGCGCGACCTCGCCGCCGCTGGCTACAAGGGCGAGCGCGTGGTCATGCTGGGCGTGACCGACGTGCCGGAGATAGCCGCGATCTGCGAGGTGGTTGGCGACATGCTGCGCCGCATCGGGCTGAACCTCGATTACCAGACGATGGATTGGGGCTCGGCGATCCAACGGCGCAACGCCACGGCGGCCGTCGACAAGGGGGGCTGGAATGTCCACAATTCCGGTTTCGCCGGCGTGGACATGGCGAGCCCGGCGGCGAACCTGGCGATGCGCGGCAACGGCGCGCAGGCCTGGGCGGGTTGGCCCACCTCGCCGCGGCTGGAGGCGTTGCGCGATGCGTGGTTCGATGCGCCGGACCTCGCCGCCCAGAAGCGGATCTGCGACGAGATCCAGCTGCAGGTCTGGCAGGATGTGCCCTATATCCCGCTCGGCCTGATCCGCCGCGCCACCGCCTATCGCAGCAATTTGCGCGACATGCCGGAAGGGGGCGTGCTCTTCACCGGCGCCAGCCGGGGGTAATAGCGGCGTGCGATTCAGGCAGCCAGCCGGGTTGGCGCGGCGCTGAACAGGAAGTCGATGTCGTCGGCATCCATCTCCGGCAATCGCGCGCCGTCTTCGCCAAAGGCGATGTTCGCCAGCGCGGCCTTGCGCTCCTGCAGTTCCAGGATGCGCTCCTCCACCGTGTCCGCCGCGATCAGCTTGTAGACGAAGACCGATTTGGTCTGGCCAATGCGGTGCGCGCGGTCGGAAGCCTGGTTCTCGACGGCCGGATTCCACCATGGGTCGTAATGGATGACCGTGTCGGCCGCGACCAGGTTCAGCCCCCGTCCCCCGGCCTTGAGGCTGATCAGGAACAGCGGAACCTCGCCGGCCTCGAAGCTGCGCACCGGTTCCGCCCGGTCGCGCGTGTCGCCGCGCAGTTCGACGAAGCGGATGCCGGCCGCGCTCAGCAGCGGCTTCATCAGGTCGAGCATCGACGTGAACTGCGAGAACAGCAGGATGCGCCGCCCTTCGGCGATCATCTCGCCGACCATCTCCAGCAGGTCGTCGAGCTTGCTGGAGGCATCGATCAGCCGTGCCGAGGGCAGCTTCACCAGGCGCGGGTCGCAGCAGACCTGGCGCAATTTCAGCAGCGCGTCGAGCACGACGATCTGGCTTCGACCGAGGGTGTGCGTAGCGATTTCCTGCGTGACGCGCTCGTGCAGCGTGGCGCGGATGGTTTCGTACAACGCGCGCTGCTCCGGGGCGAGGGTGATGCGGCGCAGGATGGTGTGCTTCGGCGGCAGTTCGGGCGCCACCGCCGCCTTGGTGCGGCGCAGGATGAAGGGTTGGATGCGCATGGCAAGCTGGCGTCGCCGGACCACATCGCCGTCCCGTTCGATCGGCACACGGAAGCGGCGGTTGAAGCTTTTGCGATGGCCGAGCAGGCCCGGCATCAGGAAGGCGAACTGCGACCACAGTTCACCGAGGTGGTTCTCGATCGGCGTGCCGGACAGGCATAGCCGGTGGCGTGTCGCAAGCCGGCATACCGCATGCGTCGCCTTGGACGTTGCGTTCTTGACCGCCTGCGCTTCGTCGAGCACCACCATGTGCCAGACGAGCGGCGCCATCTCCTCGATGTCCCGCGCCAGCACCGTGTAGGTGGTGATCACGACATGCGCGCCGTCCAGATGGCTGCGCTTTTCGTGGCGATCGAGGCCGTGCAGCACAACCACGCGCAGGCCGGGGGCGAAGCGTGCGAGTTCGGCGGTCCAGTTCGGCACCAGGCTGGTCGGCACCACCACCAGCGCCGGTCGATCGAGCCGGCCCGCCGCCTGTTCGATAACGATATGCGCGATGGTCTGCGCCGTCTTGCCAAGTCCCATGTCGTCGGCGAGGAATCCGCCGAGATCGTTCTGGCGCAAATACTGCAGCCAGTTGACGCCCAGTTGCTGGTAGGGGCGCAGGACACCGCTGAATCCGGCCGGGACGGTCGCCTCCGGGATTTCGGCAACCGTGCGAAAGCGGGATACCTGGGCGGCAATGGTCGCGCCATCCTGCCAGCGCGTGGTGATGATGTCTTCCAGGTCGAGCACGGCGGGCGCTTCCGCCGCATCCAACACCAGCGTGTCGCCGGTGCCGCGGCGCGCTGCCTCGATCAGATCGTCCAGCACCGCCAGCAGGCGCCCGATTCGTTCGGCCGGGAGCTTCAGGATCCGGCCGTCATCCAGGCTGGTGATCAACTCGCCGTCCATCACCCGCGCCGCCGCCATGCCGCCGCGATCGCGCAGGCGCATCAGGATCGGCTGCAGCGGCAGGCGGACGCCGTCGACTTCGATGCCGAGATCGAGCGCAAAGCCGCCATGTGGCGCGTCGGCGATGCGCGCGTCGCAGTTCCCCACCGATTCGACCAGGCGGGGACCGAAACCGGGATCGATCAGGCTGCGCCAACCGCCCGCCAGCAGCGCCGGCAGCCGCTCGGCGACGAAAAGCTGCCAGCATTCCGCAGCATCGCGGCCGCGGAAGACGAACACCGTCCGGCCCTTCGCCGCCTGTCGCTGGGGCATGCGCATCTGCATGAAGCCGTCCTGGAGGAGGGCGGCGAGGACGGCGGCTTCCTGCGCGCGGTCGCGGCGCACGAAGACGGGACCCTCCGGCGCCTCGGCGCGGACGAACTGCCGATCGTCGTCGGTGGGAACAGTCGCGCCTTCGTAGTCGAAATCGAGCAGCAGGGCGTCGATTTCCTGCATCCGGCCGTCCTCGCCCGGGCAGGGAAAGCGCGTCAGCCGCAGCACGGGCGTGAGCGGCCGTTCGACGATCATCAGTTCGCCGGCTGTCGCCGGCTCGACCCGCCGGCGGCCAACGGGCGGGGTGGCGGGCGAGGACCGCGCCGGCTGGCGCGGCGCGACGACGGGCGGCCTGATCCGGAGCGCGCCAACCGCGCCGGTGGCGGCATCGACGTACCACGGCCCGGTGGTGCCGACGATCACCCCTGAACGGGGCGACAACGCCGCGACCGAGGCAACGGGGAAGGTCCGCGGCTCGCCTGCGACGAGGCGCCGGCCACCGGCGTGCCAGCGGGCGTGGCCGCTTTGCACCAGGGCCTGCAGCACCTCGGCGACCCGCCCCGCGGGCACGGCGGTGCGCGTCGTGTTGCCGCCGCCCAAAAGCCTGGCGAGGTCGCGGGCGGGTTGGGCGGCCTGCTCGTTGACGGCAATCCGGTGCGGCGTCGTCGGCACGATGGTGCCGCTGCGTTCGCCGACCAGCAGCGTCGCGACGACACAGGCATCGGAGCCTTCGCCGGGTGCCAGCTCAAAACTCGTGCGCTGCCGTTCCTGCTCCGGCGCGCTGACCAGTGTGTCGAGAAAGCTCTGCTGCTCGACCCTTCGCAGGGCAGGGAAGCGATCGAGCGCGGCGAACGCCGCCGCGGCCAGGTGCGGACAGCCCGGGGTGCCACAACTGCAATGGTGGTCGAACACCACGCGCCGCCCAAACGGGGAAGGGGTAATTCGGACAACGTTGCGCCCCGCCCGGTCCTCCACCACGGCGGCGATCGTGTCGCCATCGAGGCGCACCTCTACCGCGCCGATCAGCACCAGGCTGCGGCCACGGGTGAGCGTGCGCGCCTCGAAGATGCGGCTAAGGTCCTGGGACGAAAACGGCGTCGGCATAGGCATGCATCAAGGGGCAACTCGAATGATTGGGGGATAAGCCGCGACTCAGCATCGGGCGGCTCCGTCCCTAAAGCGCTACAACCTGCCGGGTCTGTCAATGAATTCGTTCATTCCTGGTTGGCATCGGCGCCAACGCCACCCGGCCGAGCCATTTTGCTCGAAACCAAAGGCATGGACGGAATTCTCTCCGGGTTTCCGCTTCCTTGCTGACTGCCAGGCAGATCTCTATTTCGTCCTGCAATATTGTGTGAACCGTGTGCAAATACGGCTATAACATTTCAAATTCATTCCATTTGATCCACACCCATGGGTACTGGCCTGTCAAGGCCTTTTTGGTATGACCACCGATGCCTCGTCACCGCGCCGGTCCGGACCTTACGTATTGCTTTCAACGGCCTAACGTTCTGCCTCTTGGCTGGGCATTTCGATCAAGCTGCTGAGCCGGCCGCCGCTATTGGAAATTTCAGCCGGGTTATCCCGAAGATATCCACAGGAACGGGGGATATCCCTTAACGGCCTCATGCAACGATCGGTCGAGCCTGGTGCCGGCCGCCCGCGCTGCCGCTCAGGACGCGACCAGGTTCACGCCGTACGGGGCGAAAGCGAGGCGCACGGCGGTTCCCGGGCCGTGCAGCGCACGCGGGTCCGCGATGACGGCGAACAACGGTCCCGCCTCGGTGGCGAAGTGGTATTCCACGTGGCCCCCCATGCAGGTGGCCGTCCGCACGGTCGCCGGCAGCCCCGTTTGCGCGTCGGCCGCCGCCAGGCGAATCGCCTCCGGGCGGATGACCAGGTTGGCCTCGCCGGCGGGCATGCCGCGATGCGGCAGGCGCAGCGGGCCGAGCCCGGCGGTGAGCGGCGCGGCGATGCCGGCCAGCCTGACGGTGGTGAAGAAGCTCATCCAGGCGCTGCCCGACCAGAGAATGCCGGAAGGGCCCGCTTCGACCGCGAAAGCGCGGGCGAAGGGCGACGGCGTCGGTGTCCAGTCGCGGCCCCAGACCTTGACGAAGCCGCCGACGCGCACGAGGCCATATACTCCGATGGTCGGCGCCGCCCAAGGCATGGCCCCGCGAAGGCGACGCGGCGCACTCCCCGCGGCAGCTCCTGCGCCAGCCCGGCGTCGCCCTTGCCGGTGAACGCGACGTAGGAATGCGTGCCGACCACGCGGCGCTGCAGCACGCAACCGGCGAGCGCGAAGCCCAGGCCGTTCTCCACCTTCGGCCAGCCGACGACGATCAGAGCGCCGGTTGCCGGTACCTGGTCGAGGTTCGCCATCACCTCGATCTGGAAATGGCCTACCCGCAGCAACCAGGTTTCGGAATCCATGGCGCCGGTAGTGTCGGCATCCGTCGCTTCGTGGCCGGTGGCGACAGCGTCACGCTGTTCGTAGACGAAACGGATGGCCGGCAGCGACCAGGCCGGAAACGGGCGGGATGCGGCCATGCTGCTGTTCCCAGGCCTCGACGTCGGCGACAGTGAGTGCGTGGGCCGGGTCGGCGCCGAGCGGCGGCGTTTCGTCGATGACAACGAGGGGAAGGATCATCTGCTTCAATGGGATTCTGTCCATTGTGGCGCCGTCTGGAGCGAAATGCGCTGGCGGATCGATGTGCGTGCCGTATTGGCCCACCGTCGCATGGACGGTGGCGCGAGGACCGGCACGAGTGGCCAGGCCGCTATCGGGGATAGCGATCTTCATGGCGGCATCCTCCTGCGTTGGGATGCAAGGCCATTCCAGCACTGCACGATGCCGGAAGGAAGGCGTCAGCCACACTCGTGCGTTCGGGCTGCGGTAGCTGGCTTTCCAGCGCAGGCGCACCTGCATTGGTGCGAAATCCCGAAACGCTCACCCATGGCGTTATCGCCATCGCCGCTGTGTCCGTGCTAGCGGCATCCTGGACGCAACCCAGATGATGCCTCAACCAATCGCCCCGACACCGTCGAAACCGCCAATGAGAGCGTGCGGTCCGAAATTTATCCGTTCAGAAATGTCGTCACGCGCGAGGCTGTCGGGCCGACGATGCAGATCGGCAAGGTCCCTGGGCCTCTCATGCGGCCTTCGGCGATGCAGGGAGCCAACAAACCCGCCGGCGCACATACATTCCCATTGCCACTCGCGATGTGACGTGGTAACGAATTATCACTATCCTAGTGTATTTTTGGGCAAGTTTCGCAACCGGGAGGTCGGCATTGGGTCAGCGGATCGTTTTCGTCGGTGCGGGGGCGATCGGCGGCTGCATTGGATCGTATATGGTGCGAGCCGGGGAGGATGTGACGTTCGTCGATGGCTGGGCCGAACACGTACAGGCCTTACGCGGCGAAGGGATGCATATTACATGCCTGGAGCCGAACAACTCCTTCGATGTGCCGGTACGAGCCTTGCACATCAGCGACGTGCCGCAGCTGATCCGCGAACAACCGTTCGATATCGCCTTCATCAGCGTAAAATCATACGATACGGAATGGGCGACGCACCTGATATTGCCCTATATGGCACCGGACGGCGTGTTCGTGTCGCTACAGAACAGCATAAACGAGGAACGGATTGCGGCGATCGTAGGCTGGGGCCGCACCATGGGATGCGCCGTCGGGGCCATCGGTGGCGAGTTGACAGCGCCTGGCCGGGTCAGTCGCACCACGCCGATCGGCAATCGCCAGCACGTTGGCCTGAAGGCGGGCGAGGTGCACGGCCGCATCACCAAACGCCTGGAACTGGTGACGGCCCTGTTGGACTATGCGGTGCCGGCCGTTACCACGACCAATCTGTGGGGTGTGCGGTGGTCGAAGCTGATTATCAACGCCATGCGCAACGGTGTGTCGGCAATCACCGGATTGAGCGGCAACCAGCGCGACTCCATCGAGACGACGCGCTGGTTGACGATAAGGCTGGGCAGCCAGGCCGTGCGCGTCGGAGCGGCAATGGGGCTATCGCTGGAGAATCCCGGCCACGACCTGGATGTGTTGGCGCGTGCCGGCGAGGGCGACAAAGGGGCGCTTGCGGAACTTACGGCGCAGCTTCTTGAGATAGTGGTCACCCGCGACGATAGCCAGCGCCCGTCGATGGGCCAGGACATACTCAAGGGTCGCCGGACGGAAACGGACTTCATCAATGGTCTGGTGGCGCTTCGCGGCGCCCAGGTCGGTGTGGACGCTACGCTGCACGCGCGCGTGAACGAATTGGTGAAGCAGGTGGAGCGCGGTGTGGTGAAGCCGTCCCCCGACCTGCTCGCCGACCTTTAGTCGAGCATCGGGCGCGGTCCGGCGTTCAAACAACGGCCGAAAGGCGCTGATTGGCCGCACGAACCGCACCCGGCAACGGGCCTGAGCCCTGATTTTGGAATGGAGAGGAAGATGGCAGAAACCTACGTCTATCGCGGCGGAATGTATCGCGACCCCAAAGCGTTGCAAGCGTGGCTGGCAAGCCGGCCGCCGGAGGAGGTGCTGGAACCAGACCTGCCGATCGTCGATGTGCACCATCATTTGTGGGATACGCCGCAGCGTGGGCGCTATCTGCTGGACGAGTTTCTGTCCGATTCCCTGGCGGGCCATAAGATCGTCAAAACGATGTTCATGGAATGCGAGGCGATGTACCGCACCACCGGCCCGGTGGAGATGCGGCCGGTCGGCGAAGTCGAGTTCGTACGTGGCGTGGCCGCGATGAGCGCTTCGGGAAATTATGGTCCGACCCAGATCACAACGACAATGGTGGCCTACGCCGACCTGAAACTCGGTGCGCGCGTCCGCCCGGTGCTGGAGGCGGAAATTGCCGCGGGCGGTGGCATCGTACGCGGCGTCCGCAACTGCATGCCCTGGGACAAGCACGCAGAAATCGAGAAATACGCGTCGGGCCAGGTGCCGCCGGGGCGATTGCTCGACCCGACATTCCGCGAAGGCATTGCGCAACTCGCCGGGCTCGGCCTCAGCTTCGACGTTTGGCTCTATTTCACCCAACTGCCCGAGCTCGTTGCCATGGCGCGGGCATTCCCCTACACCACCATCGTCCTCAACCATTGCGGCGGCCCGATCTGCGTCGGCCCCTATGCCGGCCACCGGGCGGAATACATGGCAATCTGGGCGAAGTACATCGCCGAGCTCGCCACCTGCCCGAATGTGTATATCAAGCTGGGCGGCCTGGGCATGCTGCACTTCGGTTTCGACTTCCACCTGCGCGATGTGCCTCCCTCGTCCGCAGAGCTGGCCGAGGCGTGGAAGCCCTATATGCAGACGTGCATCGAGGCGTTTGGCGTCGAGCGCGCGATGTTCGAAAGCAACGTACCTCCTGACAAGCAATCCTGCAGCTATCTGACGCTGTGGAATGCCCTGAAGCGCGTCGCGGCCGGCGCGTCGGCTGACGAGAAGGCGGCGCTGTTCAGCGGAACCGCGACCAAGGCGTATCGGCTGCCCTGATCGGGAGAGCCCTAGGCGCCAAGGCGGGGAGCCATCGTCGGAAGCGTCCTGACGATCATGCTCCCCGCCGGGATGGCGTATTGCTTCGACCCCGTGCCCTGCCCGCTCGTTGCGTCCGAGCAGGGCACGGGGATTACCAAAGTGCGATGCGGATCAGACCGGCGGCGCGACCGGTTCCGTCGCCTTCATTGAGGGACGCAGCGACAATTCAGCGAACCAGCGAGCCAGCGCGGGACGTCCCTGCCGCCAGTTCTCGTTGGGCATGCGAAAATCCAGCCATCCGAGAGCACATCCGCATGCGATGTCGCCAATGTCGACCTTGCCCGCCCCTGCCAGGCCGGCGGGCTGGTCCGATGTGGCGGCGTCACGTTCGAACATATCCAGGCACCGCCGGGCCTTTCCGAGTTGGGCGGCAATCCAATCGGCCGTCTGCATGTTGGCGTCCCGGGCCATCTCGGCACGCGCCGCCATCGCGGCATCCAGCAGGCCGTCGGCCGCTGCCGCCCGTGTC
>CAIMEK010000895.1 GCA_903839965.1 uncultured Acetobacteraceae bacterium
CGAAATCGGCCGCCGCACCTCCACCGTCAATCCGGTGGTCTGCGAGTGCAACGACGGCTACCTCTCCGACATCCAGGCCATGCTGGTCACCGCCACCGACGCCTTCCTGGCGGTCGAGGCGGCATCGGACAGCTTCGAGGTCGGTGCGGTGGGCGCCGGTGCCGGCATGAGTTGCTTCGGCTTCAAGGGCGGCATCGGCTCGGCCTCGCGAACCCTTACGCTGGACGGGGCGGAGCACGTGCTCGGCGTGCTGGTACTGGCCAATTTCGGCCGCGCCGGCGACCTCCGACTGCCCGACGGGCGGGTGATGGACCCACAATCCGTGCCCACCCCCGAGGCGGGCTCCGTCATCGTGGTGGCGGCCACCGATGCCCCGCTCGACCACCGCCAGCTTCGCCGGGTGATCCGCCGTGCCGGCGTCGGGCTGGCGCGCTGCGGCAGCTTCTGGGGCAACGGCAGCGGCGACGTGTTCCTGGGCTTCACCACCGCCAACCGCATCCCGCACGCCGCCACCACCGACGTGCTGGCGGTGTGCATGCTGGCGGAGCCGAAGATCGATCTGTTGTTCCAGGCCATGGCGGAGGCCACCCAGGAAGCGGTGCTGGATGCGCTGGCCGCCGCCGACACCACCGAGGGCCGGGCCGGCCACACGCGGCCCGGACTGCGCCACGCCTTGCAGGATGCGCCGTGAAAATCTTCATTTCCGCCGATATCGAGGGCGTGGCCGGGGTGGTCACGCCATTGCAGGGCCAGCCCGGCAACGCCGAGTACGAACGCGCCCGCCGGCTGATGACCGAGGAGGTCAGCGCCGCGGTGGACGGCGCCTTCGAGGGCGGCGCGGAAGCAGTGCTGGTCAACGACGCGCACGGCCCGATGACCAACCTGTTGCCCGACATCCTGGATGCGCGGGCCGAGCTGATTTCCGGCAAGCCGAAGCCGCTGAACATGTTCTGCGGCCTGGAGCCAGGCTATGGCGGGGTGTTCTGCACCGGCTACCATTCCGGCATCGGCCAGTACGGCGTGCTCAGCCACACCGTCAGCGGCTTCGCCTTCGCCGGCATGCGGGTGAACGGCGCCGACTGCGCCGAGGCGACGCTGTACGGCGCCTATGCCGGCGAGCTTGGCGTGCCGGTGCTGCTGCTGACCGGCGACGACCGGCTGGCGGCGCAATGCGGGCCGCATTTCCCCGCCGCCCAGCTGGTGACGGTGAAGCATGCGATCGGCCACCGCGCCGCGCGGGCGCTGTCGCCGGAAGTGGCGCGGGCGCGCATCCGCGCCGCCGCCGCCATCGCCGTGCGCGAGGCCGCCGCCTGCAGGCCGTTCGTCATTCCCGGCCCGTACCGGCTGGAGTTCGACCTGGGCACGGTCGCCATGGCCGACCTGGCCGCCACCATCCCGGTGGCCGAACGCATTGCCCCACGCAGCGTCGCCTTCGCAGCGCCGAGCATGGCGGCGGTCATCGGCTGGGTGAACACCGTCTCGGCCATGTCCGCCGCGCTGCGCTGAAGGACCTTCACATGTCTCCTGTTCTCGCCATCCACGGCGGCGCCGGCACGATGGCCCGCGCCAGCATGACCCCCCAGGACGAAGCCGCGTTCCATGTCGGCCTGCGCGCCTCGCTGCGCGCCGGCCACGCGGTGCTGGCGCGCGGCGGCCCGGCGCTCGACGCGGTGACCGCCGCCGTCATGGCGATGGAGGACGACCCGCAGTTCAACGCCGGGCGCGGCGCGGTCTACACCTCGGCCGGCCGCCAGGAGATGGATGCCGCGGTGATGAACGGGGCGGACCGCGCCGCCGGCGCGGTCGCCGGCATCCTCGGCCCGCGCAACCCGGTGCTGGCCGCGCGCGCGGTCATGCAGCACTCCGAGCACGTGCTGCTGATCGGCGAAGGCGCCCTGGCCTTCCTGCGCGAGCAGAACCTGACCTGGGAGGAGCCCGGCTACTTCCACACCGCGCACCGCTGGCAGGCGCTGCAGACCGAACTGGAGCGCCGCCGCCTCGCCGCGGCCGACACGCGCGACGATGCGGCGAAGCATGGCACGGTGGGCGCGGTGGCGTGCGATGCCGCCGGCCACCTGGCCGCCGCCACCTCCACCGGCGGCATGACCGGCAAGCTGCCGGGCCGGGTGGGCGATTGCCCGGTGTTCGGCGCCGGCACCTGGGCCGACGACGCCACCTGCGCGGTCTCCGGCACCGGCCACGGCGAGTACTTCATCCGCTGGGCAGCGGCGCACGAAATCGCCTCCCGCATGCGCTACCGCGGCGAATCCCTGGCGGTGGCGGCCGATGCGGTGGTGGCGGACCTGCTGGCGGCGGGCGGCAGCGGCGGGCTGATCGGCGTGGACGCCGCCGGCAACGTGGCCCTGCCGTTCAATTGCGGGGGCATGTACCGCGGGCGGATCGGTGCCGACGGGGTGGCCTGGACCGCCATCTACCGGGAGGAATTGGTGGCGGGGTGAAGGCTGGACGTCGCTCATCGCTCGCCGTGCAGCCTTGCATTCAATGCAGTCAATGACTACGATGCATGCATCGGCGCAAAATGAGGCGAAGGTGACCACGCTGACGATCCGCAATGTCGACGCGGCGGTAAAGGAACAGTTGCGGGTGCGCGCCGCACGCCGTGGACACTCCATGGAAGCCGAACTGCGTGCCATCCTGAGCGACGCGCTGGGCCGGGACCTCGAGCCGAACCTGGCCGATCGTATCCGGCGGCGCTTTGCTCCGCTTGGCGGGGTCGATCTGGAACCGCATCCGCCGGTGCCGATCGGCACGCCACCCGCATTCGACCCGTGATCGTTCTCGACACCAACGTCATTTCCGAACTGATGCGCGCCGAGCCGCATCCCGGGGTCCTGGCCTGGATGGCGGCGCAGCCGGGCGGCCTGCTTTACACGACCCATGTCAATCAGGCCGAAATCCTCTACGGCATTGCTGCCTTGCCCGAAGGGCGGCGGCGCACGGCGCTGGCCAAGGCCGCGCAGGCCATGTTCGCCGAGGATTTCGCCGACCGTATCCTGCCGTTCGGCGCCGGGGCCGCTTCCTGTTATCCGGCCATCGTGGTGGCGCGCCGCCGCGCCGGCAATCCCATCGAGGGATTTGACGCCCTGATCGCCGCGATCGCGCTGGCGGCAGGCGCCAGCGTCGCCACGCGCGATGCCGGCGGGTTCGCGGGCTGTGGCCTCACTTTGATTGACCCCTGGGCGGCGCCCTGAAGGGGCACTGGCCGGGCAGGAATAGTCGTTGACTTTTCAGGGCACAGCATGTCGGGCCGCTGGCATGACCATGCCCGAACGATAGGGCACGCCAGCCCCGCCCGCATTTCGCTTGCCGCAGCGCAGCAAGGTCGGCTAACCGTGCGCGCTCGCGCCGCCATGGGGGTAGCGCGCAACGGGAGAAATTTGCGATGGGCTACAGGGTCGCGGTCGTCGGTGCCACCGGGGCAGTCGGACGCGAAATGCTCAAGACCCTGGCCGAGCGAAAGTTTCCCGTGCAGGAAGTGGCCGCCGTCGCCTCCGGGCGCACCACCGGCCAGCAGGTCAGCTTCGGCGACAAGCAGATCCTCACCGTGCAGAACCTGGACAAGTTCGACTTCACCGGCTGGGACATCGGCCTGTTCAGCCCCGGCGCCTCGGTCTCCGCCGTGCACGCGCCGCGCGCCGCCAAGGCGGGCTGCATCGTCATCGACAACACCAGCCAGTTCCGCATGGAACCGGACGTGCCCCTGGTGGTGCCGGAAGTGAACCCGCAGGCGCTGGCGCATATCCGCCGCGGCATCATCGCCAACCCGAACTGCTCCACCATCCAGATGGTGGTGGCGCTGAAGCCGCTGCACGACCGCTACGGCGTGCAACGCGTGGTGGTGTCCACCTACCAGTCGGTGTCCGGCGCCGGCAAGGAAGCCATGGACGAGCTGTACGCCCAGACCAAGGCGACCTACGTCAACGACCCGATCAAGCCCGAGCAGTTCACCAAGCAAATCGCCTTCAACGTCATTCCCCACATCGACCGCTTCATGCCGGACGGCTCGACCAAGGAGGAATGGAAGATGGTGGTCGAGACCAAGAAAATCCTCGACCCCGACATCCAGGTGGTCGCCACCTGCGTGCGCGTGCCGGTGTTCATCGGCCACGGCGAGGCGGTGTTCATCCAGTGCGCCAAACCGATCACGGTGGAGGGCGCGCGGGCGGTGCTGCGCGACGCCCCCGGCGTGGTGGTGCTCGACCACCGCGAGGACGGCGGCTACATCACCCCGCTGGAATGCCAGGGCGAGGACGCCACCTATGTCAGCCGGATCCGCCTGGATCCGACGGTGGAGAACGGCCTGGTGTTCTGGTGCGTGGCGGACAACCTGCGCAAGGGCGCCGCCCTGAACGCCGTGCAGATCGCCGAGACGCTGCTGGCGCAGGGCCGGCTGGCCCGTCCCGCGGCCTGACGCACGCGAAGCTCCGCCCGGGCGCGCGGTCACCCATGCCGGGGGGCCGCGTTGACCCATCACGGGCGCAGGAGTAAGGCCGATGCAACGGACGGCGCCGCGCGCCGGCTGCAGGAGGAGAGATCCGCCCCATGAGGGACATCCGCGACGCCCAGATGGTGGGGCGTACCAGCGACGGACGTCTGGTGCAGCGGCCGCTGTCCGGACATCTCACGGTCTACATCAATTTCGACATGGTGATGTCGGTCGGCCACCGCGTGACCGGCTGCGCCATCGCCGTCGGCACCATCGTGATGGTGTGGTTCCTGGTGGCCGCGGCCAGCGGCGAGGCGGCCTATGCCAACGTCTCGTGGTTCCTGCGCACGCCGATCGGCTACCTGGCGCTGTTCGGCTGGACCGCGGCACTCTGGTACCACTACTGCGTCGGCATCCGCCACCTGATCTGGGACAGCGGGCGGATGTACGACATGCCCACGGTGGACCGCTCGCGCTTCGTGATCCTCGGCGCCACCGCCGTGCTCACGCTGCTCACCTGGCTCATCGCCCTCTCGTAGACAGCGGGGAAAAGCCAAGCCATGGCCGATGCCAAGGGCCTGAAGATCGACACCATGCGCTCCTATCTCGGCCGCGCGCGCGGGCTGGGGGCGGCCAATGGCGGTTTCCATCACTGGTGGATGCAGCGCCTCACCTCGCTCGCCCTGCTGCCGCTGACGCTGTGGTTCGTGTGGTCGCTGGCCCATCTGGCCGGCGCGCCCTACGCCGCGGTGCGCGCCTGGGCCAGCGGACCGATCAACGCCACCCTGCTGCTGGCGCTGATCGCCGCCACCTTCGAGCACATGCACCTCGGCGTGCAGGTGGTCGCGGAGGACTATATCCACACCACGTGGATCCAGCGCTCGGTCGTCATCGGGGTGAAGGCGGCCTCCGCGCTGCTGGCGCTGGCCGCCACCATTGCCGTGCTGAAGCTTGCCATCGCCGGATGACGCCGCCCGCGGCGGCTGAGATCGGTGCCATTTCGGACGGATGCAGATGAACGCGATGAGCAAACCTTCCCTCGGCGCCTACAACGTGATCGACCACACCTACGACGTGCTGGTGGTCGGCGCCGGCGGCGCCGGGTTGCGCGCCACCTTTGGCCTCGGCGCGGCCGGCTTCAAGACCGCCTGCATCACCAAGGTGTTCCCCACCCGCAGCCACACCGTGGCGGCGCAAGGCGGCGTCAGCGCCGCGCTCGGCAACCTCGATGAGGACAACTGGCGCTGGCACATGTACGACACCGTGAAGGGGTCGGACTGGCTCGGCGACCAAGACGCCATCGAATACATGTGCCGCCAGGCGGTCCCGGCG
>CAIMEK010000896.1 GCA_903839965.1 uncultured Acetobacteraceae bacterium
ACGCTTGTGACGTGAATCTCGTCGTGCAGCTTGCGGAGCCAGCGTCGCAATCCCTGTCGGACCTTGGCGTCGAGCGCGCCGAACGGTTCGTCCAGCAGCAGCACGCGCGGCTCGATCGCCAGGGCGCGGGCCAGAGCCACGCGCTGGCGCTGGCCGCCGGAAAGTTGCGCGGGCAGCCGCGGGCCCAGCCCTTCCAGCCGCACCAGTTCCAGCAGCCGCTCGACACGGCTGCGGATTTCCGCCTCGCGCGGGCGCTGGCGGCGCGGACGCACGCGCAGGCCGAAGGCGATGTTCTCGAACACCGACATGTGGCCGAACAGCGCATAGCCCTGGAACACGAAGCCGATGCGCCGCGCGCCGGGCGGCAGGTCGGTCGTCTGCACGCCGCCGATCTCGATGGCGCCGGAATCCGCGTGCTCGAGCCCGGCCAGGATGCGCAGCAGCGTGGTCTTGCCCGACCCCGAGGCGCCGAGCACCGCCACGAAGCTACCCGCCCCGATATCGAGGCTGATGCCATCGAGCACCGCCGTCGCGCCGAAACGCTTGCTGAGCTGGTGGATGCGAATCATCTTCTGTCCGTCCACACCGCCTCGGAGCCAAGGCTGATGCTGCGGTGGTGGCGCCATTCCAGCGCCATCCGCACGCCGATGGTGGCGATGGCCAGGCAGGCCAGCAGCGCCGCCAGGGCGAAGGCCGCGGTCAGGTTGTACTCGTTGTAGAGAATTTCGACGTGCAGCGGCATCGTGTTGGTGGCGCCGCGGATATGGCCCGACACCACCGAGACCGCGCCGAACTCGCCCATCGAGCGGGCATTGCACAGCAGCACGCCATAGAGCAGCGCCCAGCGCACCTTCGGCAGGCTCACCCGGCAGAACATCTGCCAGCCGTTGGCCCCCAGCGTCAGCGCCGCCTCTTCCTCCTCCACCCCCCGCGCCTGCATCAGCGGCGCCACCTGGCGGGCGACGAAGGGCAAGGTGACGAAGGCGGTGGCCAGCACGATGCCGGGCAGCGCGAAGATGACGGTGATGCCGTGCGCCGCCAGCCAGGCGCCGGCCCAGCCCTGCAGGCCGAACATCAGCACATAGACCACGCCCGAAATCACCGGCGAAACCGAAAACGGCAGCTCGATCGCGGTGATGAGCAACTGCCGGCCGGGAAAGCGGTAGTGGCTGACGCTCCACGCCGCGGCCAGGCCGAACGCCGTGTTCAGCGGCACCACGATGGCCGCGACCAGCAGCGTCAGCCGGATCGCGGCCAGCGCGTCCGGTTCGGCCAGGGCGGCGAACAGGGTCTCCCAGCCCTTGCCCAGCGCCTCGGCGAACACCACCAGCAACGGCAGCAGCAGCAGCACCGCCGCGACGGCAACGGCGAGCAGGATCACCGCCGCGCGCACCGCCGGCGGCTCGCCGATGCCCCGCCTGTCAGCCATCGCTGCGCATCCGGCCGGCGACCGTGCGGTCCTGCAGGACGTTGATGCCCAGCAGCAGCAGCAGCGAGGCCAGCAGCATGGCGGAGCCGAGCAGGGCGGCGCCGGGATAGTCGAACTGCTCGAGCCGCACGATGATCAGCAGCGGCACGATTTCCGAAATCGCCGGGCGGTTGCCGGCGATGAAGATCACCGAGCCGTATTCGCCCACCCCGCGCGCGAAGGCCAGCGCCAGGCCGGTCAGGATGGCCGGCACCAGTGGCGGGGCGATGACGCGGCGCAGGATGGCGAACGGCCGCGCGCCGAGCGTCAGCGCCGCCTCCTCCGCCTCGCGGTCGAGGGCGGCGAGCACGGGCTGCACGGTGCGCACGATGAAGGGCAGGCCGACGAAGGCCAGCGCCACGACGATGCCGCCCGGGTTGAAGGCAAGTTCGATGCCGAACAGGGCGAGCACGCTGCCGATCCAGCCGTCCGGCACGTAGAGCGTGCTGAGCGCGATGCCGGCAACCGCGGTGGGCAGCGCGAACGGCAGGTCGATCAGCGCCTCCAGCAGCCGATGGCCGGGAAAGCGGTAGCGGGTCAGCGTCCAGGCCAGCAGCAGGCCGAGTGGCGTGTCGATGAGCGCCGCCAGCGCCGCCGCGCCGAAGCTGACGCGGAACGCCGCGAGCGTGCGCGGGCTGGCGAGCATGGCGCGGCCGCGGACCAGTCCATCGTGGCCGCCTTGGCCACCAGCCCGGCCAGCGGCAGCAGCACGAGCAGCCCGAGATAGACGAGCGTAAAAGTCAGCGTCAGCCGCAGCCCCGGCAATCCCGGGGCACGCTTTCGCGCGACGGTTGCGGCAACCTGCCTCATCGGCCCGGAGCGTAGATCTGGTCGAAGATGCCGCCGTCGCCGAAATGGGTGGGCTGGGCACGCTCCCAGCCGCCGAAATCGGCGATGGAGAAGGTCGCGAGCGCCGGGAAGGTCTGCACGTGGCGGGCCAGCACGGCGGGGTCGATCGGCCGGTAGTAGTGCCGCGCGATCAGTTCCTGCGCCTCCGGGGTGTAGAGCTGCCGCAGATAGGCCTCCGCCAGCGCCCGCGTGCCGCGCCGGTCGACCACCTTGTCCACCACCGCGACCACCGGCTCGGCCTTGATGCTGATCGAGGGATAGACGATCTCCAGCCGGTCGCGGCCCAGTTCGCGCACGGCGAGGTAGGCGTCGTCCTCCCAGGCGATCAGCACGTCGCCCTGGTTGCGCTGGGCGAAGGTGATGGTGGAGCCGCGGGCGCCGGTGTCGAGCACGGCGACATGGCGGAAGAGTTCCGTCACGAAGGCGCGCGCCTTGGCCGCGTCGCCGCCGTTGGCGCGCTGCGCGTAGCCCCAGGCCGCCAGGTAGTTCCAGCGCGCCCCGCCGGAGGTTTTCGGGTTCGGCGTGATGACGGCAACGCCGGGCTTCACCAGGTCGGGCCAGTCGCGGATCTGCTTGGGGTTGCCCTTGCGGACCACGAACACGATGGTCGAGGTGTAGGGCACCGAAAGGTTCGGCAGCCGGTTGCGCCAGTCCGCCGCGATCAGGCCGGAATGCACAGCGATGGCGTCGATGTCGGGCTGCAGGGCCAGCGTGACGACGTCCGCCTCCAGCCCGTCGATCACCGCGCGGGCCTGCGCGCCGGAGCCGCCGTGGGAGGCGCGCAGCACCACGGTCTCGCCGGTGCGCTGCTTCCAGCTCTCGGCGAACAGTTTGTTGTAGGCGGCGTACAGCTCCCGGGTGGGGTCGTAGGAAACGTTCAGCAGCGTCGTCTGGGCCCGCGCCGAAGCGGCCAGCACCAACGCGAACGCGAGACCGAGGAACATGCGGCGCATCGCAAATCTCTCCTGGCCGGGCAGAAGGGACACGAGGAGAGCACTCGCCTGCCAGTCGCCACCGCCCTCGCGGGCGCGGCAACCGGCAGCGTCATCAGCCCTTCAATTGCGGCGTTGCGGTGAATGTGCATCCGATCCTGGGCAGGATCAATCAATTCGGCCAGCCGGCCCCGGCAGTCAGCCGAGCAGCCAGTTGACGATGGCCACCAGCGCCAGCACCAGAACGGCGGAGGCGGCCACGACGGCGGCCGGCGCAGTCGGCTCGTCGGCCAGCCCGCAGCTGGTCCACGCCTCCGACCCGATGGACGCGGCCGGAGGTTCCCGCAGACAGGTGGCCGGCTGCCCGGAACTGGCGAGCGGGAGGCAGGTCGCAGGATAGGTCATCGTGCGTCTCCTTCAGTTGCCGGCTGCGGCATGGGGTTGCGCGCGGTCCCGCTCGATCGGGACCAGGGTAGGACAGGTGAAATCCAGGTCGGCCACCGCGCCGAACACCACGAGCGCGGGCATCGGCATGCGGGCGCGGCGCGCCGTCAGCGTGCAGGCGCCGAGCGTGGTGCGCAGCACGCGCTGCCCCGGCAAGGTTGCCCGCGACACCACCGCCACCGGGCTATCCGGGGTGCGGCCGGCGGCCAGCAGGCGCAACGCCACCTCGTCCAGCCGGGTCAGCGCCATGAACGCCACGATGGTGCCGCCGCCCCGCCCGAGCGCTTCCCAGTCGACGGTGGCGGCGAGGCCGTCGCCGGTATGGCCGGTGACGAAGGTGACCGCCGCCGCCACCCCGCGATGGGTCACCGGAATGCCGGCGAGGGCGGGCGCGGCGGTGCCGGCGGTGACGCCGGGAACCACGGCGAAGGGAATGCCGGCCGCCTGCAACGCCGCCGCCTCCTCGCCGCCGCGGCCGAACACGAACGGATCGCCGCCCTTGAGCCGCACCACCCGGCGCCCGGCCCGCGCCTCGGCGATCAACCGGTCGGCGATCTCCTGCTGCCGCCAGGGGGCCCTGCCCTTGCGCTTGCCGACGTCCAGCAACCGCGCGCCCGGCCGGGTCAGCGCCAACGCGCCACGGCCCGGCAGGGCGTCGTGCAACACCGTGTCGGCCGCACGCAAGGCGGCGGCGGCGCGCAGCGTGAGCAGACCCGGGTCGCCCGGGCCGGCGCCGACCAGCCAGACGTGACCTGGCGAGGGACCCTCTAATCCATCATATAACATCGTGCATTCCGAAATACCCCTTGCAAGAACGTAGGCGCACGCTTTCTATCTGTGCAATAGCTAATTCGCGATCGTTCAGTGGGGAATTCTCCCGATGGCAACCATAAAACCACCCTCCCCCGTGGAGGACCTGAAGCTGGCCAGCCGGGGGTTGCGCGGCACGCTCGCCGCGGAACTCGCCGCAGGCGGCGCCCAGGTCAGCGAGGACGCCTACAACCTGCTGAAATTCCATGGTTCGTACGAGCAGTACGACCGCGATACCGCGACCGTCCGCAAGCAATCCGGGCGGGAGAAGGAATACGGCTTCATGGTGCGCGTGCGCATGCCGGGCGGGCGGCTGACCGCGGCACAATACCTCGCGCTGCATGACCTTTCCGGCCGCTGGGGCGGGGACTCGCTGCGCGTCACCACCCGGCAAGCCGTGCAATTCCACGCCGTCGCGAAGGGAAATCTGAAGCCGACGGTGGCCGCCATCAACGACGCCCTGCTCACCACGCTGGGCGCCTGCGGCGACGTGGTGCGCAACATCGTCACCAGCCCCGCGCCGCGGCGCGACGCCAGGCATGCGCGGCTGGAGGCGGATGCCCGCACGCTCTCGGCGGCGCTGCTGCCGCAGAGCCGGGCCTACCACGAGATTTTCCTCGACGATGAGCCCGCGCCGGAGTCCGGCCAGGAGACCGAGCCGCTCTATGGCGCGGGCTACCTGCCGCGGAAGTTCAAGATCGGCCTCGCCCTGCCCGACGATAACACCATCGACGTGCTGGCCAACGACCTCGGGCTGGTGGCGGTGTGGGACCATGGGCGGCTGCGCGGCTACAACGTCGCCATCGGCGGCGGCATGGGCATGACGCACAACCGCCCCGACACCTACCCGCGGCTCGCCAGCCTGATCGGCTCGGTGGGTCCGGACGACCTGCTGGCGATCGCGGACGCGGTGATCCGGGTGCAGCGCGACCGCGGCGACCGCGGCGACCGCAAGCGGGCGCGGCTGAAATACGTCATCGACGACCTGGGCCTCGATGTCGTGCGCGAGGCCGTCGGCCGCGCCTTCGGGGCGCCGCTGGCCGCTGCCCTGCCGATGCCCGACTTCGCGGTGCCTGACCTGCTGGGCTGGCACGCGCAGGGCGACGGCCGCGACTGGCTCGGCGTGCCGGTGCCGTCCGGGCGCATCACCGACACCGATGCCGTGCGGATGCGCTCGGCGCTGCACGAGGTCATCACGCGGTTCGGCGCCGACCCGGTGCTGACGCCGCAGCAGGACGTGCTGCTGAGCAACGTCGATCCCGCCGACCATACGGCCGTGGAGGCGGTGCTGCGCGGCCATGGCGTACCGCTGGCCGGCGAGCTGACGCCGCTGGCGCGCTGGGCGCTGGCTTGCCCGGCGCTGCCGACCTGCGGGCAGGCGCTGACCGAGGCGGAGCGAATCCGCGGCGCGGTGGTGGCCGACCTGGATGCGGTGCTGGCGCGGCACGGGCTGGGCGGAGAGCGGATCAGCCTGCGCATCACGGGCTGCCCGAACGGCTGCGCCCGGCCCTATGGCGGCGATATCGGCCTGGTCGGCCGGGTTCCGGGCGCCTATGCGGTGTTCGTGGGCGGCGATTTCGCCGGCACGCGGCTGTCCTACCTGCTGCTGGAAAGGGTGCCGCTGGCGCGCATCGCGACGGCGCTCGATCCGCTGTTCGCCGCGTTCGCCGCCGGGCGGAGGGCCGGCGAAGGGTTCGGCGATTTCTGCGACCGGCTCGGGCGGGACGGCGCCCTGGCGCTGGTGGCGGCCGCGCCGGCGCACGCGGCCTGAGCATGTTGGCGGTGGTGCTGGACTGCGCGGCCTGGCCGGTGCTGCTTGCCGGAGGCGGTGCGGCGGCGCGGCGGCGGCTTGGGCTGCTGCGCGCGGCGGGGGTGCGCGACCTGCGCCTGCATGCGCCCGAGGATTCTGCACTTGGCGAAGCCTTTTGCCTCACTGCGGCTTCGCACTGGCCCGGGGAGGATGAAGTTGCCGCGGTGCGGTTGCTGTTCGTCGCCGGCGCTCCGGCCGGGATTGGCGCGAGGCTTGCGGAGGTCGGGCGCAGGCATCGGGTGATCGTCAACGTGGAGGACGATGTGCCGAACTGCGACGTGCACATGCCGGCGATGGTGCGGCGCGGCGATTTGCTGTTGGCGATATCGACGGGCGGGCGAAGCCCCGCGCTCGCCGCTTACGTGCGGGAATGGCTGGGGAAGCGGTTCGGCCCGGAATGGGCCGAGCGGGTGGCGGAGCTTGGCGGCCTGCGCGAGCGGCTGCGCGCGCAAGGTCGGGTGGCCGAGGTGTCGGCAGCGGTGCGTGCCCGAGCCGCCGAGTGGCTAGCCTAAGGAGCGGGTTCAAAGGGCCTCCCGGCCCGTCGCGCGAAGGCGCGCGCCCGATTTGCGGGTCGAGGGCGGAGCCCTCGCCTTATCTTAACGCCGCGTTGATCTTCTCCAGCACGCTCGCCCCCGGGCACAGTTCGTCCTCATCCAGTGCGTTCAGCGGCTTTTCCACGGTGCCGAGAAAGCCGTGCAGGTCGTTCGCGTCCATGTTCACGTACAGCAGCCCGGTAACCACCTCGCCGCGTGCGTGCCGCATCGCCAGGTATTCCATGGCGGCGTTGCGGTCGGTGACGTCGTATTCGCCGGCCAGCTTGCGCAGTTTGAGGATCGAGCCGTCGTGTTGGGTAACCAGTTCGACGCGCCCGGGTCCGTAGTCCACGGTGATTTCCTCGCCGCCGGCGATGAAATCGAGCGCATTCACCGCGGCGTTGTGTTCGCGCACGTAGTCGAAGCTCTTGGTGGAGCCGTCGTGGTTGTTGAACGCCACGCAGGGGCTGATGCAGTCGATGAAGGCCGCGCCCTGGTGGGTCAGCGCCGCCTTGATCAGTGGCACCAGTTGCGCCTTGTCGCCGGAGAAGCTGCGCGCGACGAAGCTGGCGCCGACATGCAGCGCGAGTCCCACCATGTCGATCGGCTCGTCCTGGTTGGCCAGGCCGCGCTTGTTCTTCGCCCCCTTGTCGGCGGTGGCGGAGAACTGCCCCTTGGTCAGGCCGTAAACGCC
>CAIMEK010000897.1 GCA_903839965.1 uncultured Acetobacteraceae bacterium
CTTGATCGACGGCTGCTCGCGCTTCGGTGGTTTCCTGCGGGTGGCGGTGCCGTTGACCCGGCCGGGGATTGTCGTGTCGGGCATTTTGGCGTTCATTTTCTCGTGGAACAACTTCATCTTTGCCGTGGTGCTGGCCGGGCCGCGGCTGCAGACATTGCCTGTGGCCGTGTTCAGCATGATGAGCTTCGAGCAGACGAACTGGGGGCCGCTGGCGGCGGCCGCGCTGCTCATTACGGCGCCGGTGCTGCTGCTGACGCTGACCGTGCAGAAGGAGATCGTCGCCGGACTGGCCGCGGGCGGGATGAAAGGGTAAGGGCCACGCTGTGGGCTCGCAATGTGGCGCAGGGCCGTGCGGTGGGCACGGGCGGAAGCGGGTTGACGTGCGGGGCAGCGCCGGGAGCGGCCAGGACGGCAGCCCGGATGAGCGGGCAGCGGGCGAGATGCGCGCGGACCAGGCGCGGCCTGGCGAGCATGGCGGGCGTCCGATCGGTCTGCCAACTTCTCCGCAACGGATACTCCCGGACCCGCCATGGTTGGCCTGATTGGGCGGGAAGGGGTGGACGTTGGTGAAAATTACAGGCATGCACGGCGGGAAAGCGAAGCGCCCCGCGCGGGCTGATCCCAGGGGCCTGCTCACGCATGGGCTTGCGCTGGTGGGTGACGTTTCACTTACCCACCCTTGTGCTTATGCGTGCTGGGCTTGCTGAGCCACAACCCAGGGATAGCCTGACTGCTTCCATAAGCGGCGAGGAGTCACTCATGCCCGTCCGTGAGATCGAACGACACCGCGCGGGACGCGCCGGATGGCTGCGCGCGGCGGTGCTGGGTGCGAATGACGGCATCCTGTCGACCGCGAGTCTGGTGCTGGGTGTAGCCGCCGCGAACGGCAGCCGCAGCAGCGTGTTGACCGCCGGGATCGCCGGCCTTGTCGCCGGCGCCATGGCCATGGCAGCGGGCGAATACGTGTCTGTGCATTCGCAGAAAGACACGGAAGAAGCTGACCTCGCGCTCGAACGCCAGGAGCTTCGAACGGACGACAGCGGCGAGCGTAAGGAGCTGGCGGCCATCTACGTTGGCCGGGGCCTCGATCTGACGCTCGCAAAGCAGGTCGCCGACCAACTCATGGCCCACGATGCCCTCGCCGCGCATGCCCACGACGAACTCGGCATCTCGGCAACCTTGAAAGCCCGTCCGATCCAGGCCGCGCTGGCATCGGCCGCGAGTTTCACATTTGGGGCAGGCATGCCGCTGATCGTGACCACCTTGACCCCCCCAGCGAGTCTCTTGATTGTCGTCCCGGTGACAACGCTGCTGGTGCTGGCATGCTTGGGGGCCCTGGCGGCGCGAACGGGCGGCGCGCGGATGGTGCCTGGCGCCATACGGGTCACCTTCTGGGGTGCGCTGGCGATGGGCGTCACGGCGGGCGTTGGCGCCTTGTTTGGCACGGTCGTATGAGCCGAGATTTCGCCGATCGCCGACGGTTTCGCTCGACCACAGAGGACTGCGCGCTTTGCCCGAGCCTGGTGACAACGATTTTGCCGATCGGAACCCCGCCGACACCGCTGCCGCGGCGCAGGCAGCAGTGCAAAACTCAAGCAGACCGGGTGAAAACACGCCTGCCCCGCCCGGCAAACATAACTGTCGCCGGCCGCGTCGTAGCTGAACTCATCCTTGCGGAACAAACCCGCCTTGACCGAGGGACCGCGTTGCGGACCTCCATGCCTGCACTTTCCGGATCGCCGCCCTGAGCCGTTCCTGAGGATCATCGACCGAAATCCGCGCTGATGGCGTGAGCGCCGTCATTGAACCAGGGCGATGGCGGCGTTTCGATCGCCAAGATCGTCGCGGTCGGCAGCATAATCGTTGCAGCCCTGTCCCGCAGCGGTTACGTTCGCTGCGGCCGGGAAAATGGCTTGATGCGGTTTGGAGCGAGCGACGCAACCTGCAGTCATTCTGAAGTATCACTGCAAAAGAGGGAGGTTCCATGCAAACGACCTTCGGGATCCTCGGAAGGGGAATGTTTCACGCGATGCGGTGCAGAATACCGAATGCTGCGGTCTTGGCGTTCGCCGTCACCTTGACAGCCGTTGCACCTGCGTTGGGGCCGTCGACCGCCGCGCAGGCAGCCGACTTCAAGGCGCTTGAAGAGGCGGCCCGCAAGGAAGGGCCGATGACGTGGTACGTCAGCCTCTACAGCCAGGCCATCGCGGAGCAGGCGGCCGTTGCCTTCACGCAAAAATATCCCGGGCTGAAAATCATCCCCGTCCGCAGTACCACGGGGGGCTCGTTTCAGCGTCTCATGCAGGATCTGAAGGCCAATGTCGCACTGGCAGGCGTGTTTTCGACCACCGGGCAGGGCGGGCAATACCAGATTCTGCAACAAGATGGACGCCTGGCCGCGTATACGCCCCAGAACGGCGAAAGCCTCATGGCCAATGTGCGGTCGGCGATCAAGCCCGGCTACGTCTACCCAATGGGCGCGGGCCTGCTGGCAATGGCCTACAACACCTCCAAGGTGAAGGAGCAGGATGCGCCGAAGTCCTGGATGGACCTGGCCGATCCAAAGTGGAAGGGGAAACTGGCCCTTGGCCACCCTGCCTTCAGCGGCTTCGATGCCTCCTGGTGCGTGTCCATGGAGAAGCGGTACGGCTGGAAGTACTTCGAGGATCTTGCGAAGAACCAGCCGCTGGTGCAGCGGTCGACGTTCGACACGCTGACCGCGCTGAACTCGGGCGAGCGGGTCGTCTCCACCCTTCCGGATGCCTTTGCCATCGACGCCGTGGCAAAGGGGAATCCGATCGCGGTTGTCTATCCGACGGACGGCTCGGAGATGATCCTGGGTTACACGGCGATCCTCAAGAACGCGCCGCAACCCAACATGGCGCGCCTCTTCACCGAGTTCCTCCTGGACGTCGAGCACGCGAAGGTCATGGCGGACAACGGCTACATCTCGTTGCGGCCCGAGGTGGTCACCGCCCTGCAGGGGGGCAAGCGGGCCGACCAGATCGCCCTCTTGCCCGTCAATTCCATGGAAGACACCGAAAAGGCACTTCCTGGCATTGTCGAGAAGTGGCGTGACCTTTTTGGCCAATAGCACTCGCGGGGAAAGCATCTTCTTCCCTCCCGCCGCGACTGCGCCAAGCCGGCGCTTGTCGCGGCGGGAGCAGAAAATGAACGGCTCGTCGTCGGCACGGCGGGCCATGACGTGCAGGCCGACGGCAACGGCCCGAGATGTCAGCGTTGCGTGCCATTCCATTTCCTGAAGTCACCCTGAAGCGTCCGTCGCAGCTGTGGAACCCTGCAAGGCTGGTGTGGGTTGCTGTTGGGCTGGCCTTGATCCTGCTGGTCGGGAATCCGCTGCTGCGGCTGATCCTGATCAGCTTCCAGCAGCCTTCCGGCGCCTTCACGTTCGACAACTACACCGAGATCGTGAGCCGGTGGCGCTACCTGGTCGGGTACCGCAATTCGCTGGTCCTGGGCTTCAGCGTCGCCTGCCTTTGCCTGCTGTTCGGACTTCCCATGGCGTGGGGCGTCTCACGCACCAATATGCCCGGCAAGAATCTGATCCAGGTTCTCGTCCTTGCCACTTTCGTAACCCCGCCGTTCCTGGGCGCCACGAGCTGGATTTTGTTGGCCGGGCCCAACGCCGGCTGGCTCAATCGCGCCTACATGGCGATTTTCGGAACCGAAACGGGGCTGCTGAACATCTACAGCTTTCCGGGCCTGGTGTTCGTCATCGCCATCTACTCATTCCCGTACACCTTCGTCTTCACGAAGGCCGCCCTCGACCTGGTGTCGAGCGAGATGGAGGACGCCGCGAACTGCCTGGGGGCGGGGCGGGCCAAGGCGACGTTCGCGATTACCTTGCCCTTGATCCGGCCGGCGCTGCTCGCTGCATGGATCATCACCTTCCTCGAGGCCGTCGCCATCATCAGCTCGTCGATCATGATCGCCCTTCCCGCGAACATTAACCTGGTTTCACTGCAGCTATGGCAGTTTTTCGGCTATCCGCTGCGCGTGGAGACGGCGGCGGCGTACGCGATGCCCCTCCTGCTGGTGACCCTCGGATTGTTCCTGCTGCAGCGGCGCATTTTGGGGGCGAAAGGATACGTCGCGCTGACCGGAAAAGGTGGGGAGCGGCGCCTCATCAATCTCGGCGCGTGGCGCTGGTTGCTGCTCGCCTACGCGGGGCTTGTCCTGACGTGCTCTCTGGTGCTTCCGTATGTCGTGCTGCTGCAGGCCGCCTTTGCCAGGGCGTGGGCGCAAGGCCTCAGCTGGAACAACCTGACCTTTGCCAACTTCTACTTCCTGCTCTTCCAGCACAGCACGGCCAAGCACGCCATCCTCAACACCATCGTGTACTCCTCCGCGGCCGCGACGCTGGCGCTCGGCCTGGCGATCTGCATTGCCTATATCGTCAGTCGGCATCTCGTTCCGTTCGGCAACGTCCTGAGCGCGTTTGCTTTCGCGCCTTTCGTCATCCCGGGGATGGTTCTGGCCATCGGGTTCTACGCCTCCTATGCGTCGCCGCCGTTGGCACTTGCGGGGACCGCGACGATCCTCGTGCTCGCGTTCGTCACACGCTTCCTGCCGATTGCCTACTCCAACGCGTCGGCCGCGATCCGCGGCATCAACCCCGAGATGGAAGAAGCGGTGTTGATCCTGGGCGGCAGCCGGTTGCTTGCGATCCGGCGCGTCGTGGCCCCGTTGCTGAAGCGCAGCCTGCTTGGGGCGTGGCTGCTGGTTTTCATCCCCGCCTCCAGGGAGGTGAGTTCCGCATTGTTTCTGTACGGGCCGAACACCCGCACCATGTCTGTCCTGTTCTTTGACCTGACCGAGGGAGGCAACTTCGAGCAGCTGGCGGCCCTGGGCGTGATCCTGCTGTGCACCACGCTCGTCTTTGTCGGGGTCGGCTTGAAGTGCCTCGGGCGGGACTTCATGCTGAGAAAGGGGGGCTCCGAATGATCAGGCTCGCCATCCGCAATGTCGGCAAGGACTTTGGCGGTGTACCCGCGGTGCGGGATTTTTCCCTCGATATCGCGGCCGGGGAGTTCGTCTCCCTGCTCGGTCCCTCCGGTTGCGGCAAGACGACCATGCTGCGGATGATCGCGGGTTTCATCGCCCCGAGCCGGGGCACCATCGAGCTCAACGGCAAGGTGCTGTCATCGCCCTCGGCCTCGCTGCCCCCCGAGAAGCGCGGGATGTCGATGATCTTCCAGAGTTACGCCATCTGGCCGCACATGACGGTGGCGGAGAATGTCGGCTTCGGATTGAAGCTGCGTCACCTGGCGGCCAACGAGATCACGCGGCGGATCGAAGAGGTGCTGGCCGTCGTGCGCCTGAGCAACCTGAGCACCCGCTATCCGGCCGAGCTCAGCGGCGGCCAGCAGCAGCGCGTCGCACTGGCCCGGGCCGTTGTCATTCAGCCCGAGATCCTGCTGCTGGACGAGCCGCTGTCGAATCTCGATGCGAATCTGAGGGAAGAAATGCGGTTCGAGATCCGCCGCCTGCACGACGAGTTCAAAATGACCACCGTCTATGTCACGCACGACCAGTCCGAGGCCATGGTGACCTCCGACCAGATCGTCGTGATGAACCAGGGCGCGGTGGAGCAAATCGACAGCCCCTATGCCTTGTACAACAAACCCCGCACCCGGTTCGTCGCGAGCTTCATCGGGCGCACCAACCTCCTGCCCGCGACTCGCGCCGGCGAGAAGATCGACTTTCACGGCTTTACGCTGCCCGCCGATCAGTTTGACGGCCTGGACGATCTCGGATCGGAGCTGCGGTTTTCTCTCCGGCCGCAAAGCATCCACATAACGCGGAGCCAGCCCGGCAGCAGCGCCAAGGGGGAATTCTGGGTGCCGGGTAAAGTGCTCAAGCGCTCGTATTTCGGGGATCGCTGGGATTACGCCATCAACCCCGGCGGCGATCTCAGTGTCCAGGTTTCCACCGAGCCGGCGCAACGCTGCGAGATCGGAGAGACTGTCTGGATGGCGATAAACCCACGCGACATGGTAGCAATCAGTGCATAACATACCCTTCGGAGGCACCAATGGATAAGACCCTGAAATATCTGACCGATTATGCTGCGTCGCTGACATACGACCAGTTCGCCCCTGACGTGATACATCAGGTAAGGCGGCGGGTCATCGACGCACTCGGCTGCGCGATGGGATGTTATACTGAGGAAATCCCCAAATTGGTGCGCGCGCATGCCATGGAAGTCACGGCCAAATCGGGCGCGACGATCCTTGGAACGAAGCATCGAACCGCGACGGAATTGGCGGCTTTCGCCAACGGGGTGATGGTGCGCTATCTCGACTTCAATGATTCCGGGACAAGCAAGGAGGTGGGTGGCCATCCGAGCGTAAATATCCCGGCCATCCTGGCGGCGGCGGAATATGCAGGCGCCAGTGCTGAATCATTCATCTGCGCCGTTGTTCTCGCGTACGAAATTCATGGCCGCATGGCGGATGTTCTGGGTCTTTGGAGGAGAGGCTGGGACCATGCGAGCTACATGACGCTTGCGTCTGCCGCGGGTGCGGCCAAGGTGCTTGGACTGAGCCACGCCCAGATCGCGGATGCCCTGTCGCTCGCTGCAACAACGGGTTTCTACCTCGGGCAGACCAGGACGGGCAGGGTTTCCAAGTGGAAAGGCTGCGCCGAGGGCAATGGCGGGCGGAATGGCGTGTTCGCCGCGTTGATGGCCAAACGCGGGATGACCGGGCCGGAAGCGGCGTTCGAGGGCGCCAAAGGGTTGTTCAAGGTGGCGTCCAGCCCGGTGGAGATGCCGGTATTCGGCGGCAAGGACGAAGTGTTCAAGATCCAAATAGCCCAGCATAAGTACTTCCCGTCGGACCATGAGACGCAATGTGCCGCTCATCCGGCTATCGAGTTGGGCAAGATTCTGGCGAACCGGTTGGATGAAATCGAGAAGATTGTTGTCGACACCTATCATCTGACGATGGAGGTGGCGGCCGACAGTCCGGAAAAATGGGATCCGCAGAACCGGGAGACGGCCGACCACAGCCTGCCGTATATCCTGGCCCTGTGCCTCACCCAGGGCGGTTACTGGCTGGACGATTTCGAAGACGAGAAAATCAGGAACCCGAAGCTGCGGCCTCTCATGAAGAAGGTCCAGGTGCGCGAAACCGAGGAATGCAACAGCAAATTCCCGGATTGCAATAGTTTCCGCATCGAAGTGACCATGAACAATGGCGAGAAGATCATGCGGGGAATCGATCATGCGAAAGGGGATCCCCAGAATCCCATGACCGACGAGGAAATCGAGACCAAATTCAGAAAACTTGCCGCGCCGGTCATGAGCAAGGGGAAAATGGACCGGGCCCTCGATCGGCTGTGGCATCTCGAAGATATGCGCGACATGAGTGAAGTGTTCGGTCTGTTCGAGTTGGAGGAGGGTTAGGCTATGGCGTGGACTCAGGATCACGTGCATCTGCGATGCAATGACTTTGAAGCGGCGTTGCGGTTCTTTGCCGAAAACCTGGACGCAAAAGAGGAAGGCCGCGTTGTGGCCGGCGAACGGATCACGGTGACAATTCGGATGGGCGGAACGGTGTACAAGGTTTCCCCGAAGAAGGGGGGCGCACAAACGCCGCATCATGAAATCTACCACCTGGGGTTCGAAACGGACGATCTGCTGGGAGAGGTGAAAAAGATGAAGGCTCGTGGGGTGAAGGTTACCCAGGAGCCCGTGCAAAACCCGTCCCAACGCCCGTATGCTTTCGTCGAGGGACCGGACGGCATTTCCATCGAGCTGATCCAACGCGCGACGTGATCGGCCTGCGGCGCGGCGACTCGCCGCGCCGGCCTGGGCGTGCGGTCGGGAGTTGCGTTTACCACCTGAGGAAAAGGGGCCAGGTATGGCTGACATCACGGCGGCGGTTCGCGCCGATCTTGCTCCGGCCGGGAAGCTCCGCGCCGGGATCAACTACGGGAATTTCATCCTTGCCACGAAGGACCGGACGACGGGCAAATCATCCGGGGTGGCGATCGACCTGCTGCACGACCTTGCCCGGCGGCTTGGCGTGGCCCCCGAGATCGTCGCCTACGACAGCGTTGCCGTCATGGGCGATGCGGCGCCGGAAAATGTCTGGGACATCGCCTTTCTCGGCTCCGATCCGCTGCGCGAAAGGCTCATGAGCTTTACCCCGGCCTACCTCGAGATCGACGCAACCTACCTTGTGTCCGGCGCCTCGTCGCTTCGCGCCGCGGCAGAGGTCGATCGCGAGAAGGTTCGCATCGCGGCGCCGGCCCGCGCCAATTTCGAGCTTTTTTTGAGCCGCAACCTGAAGCACGCCGAACTGGTGTCGGCGCCGGGGAGCGAGGCGGCGTTCGACCTGCTCGCGAGCGGCAAGGTGGACGCGCTGGCGGGCCTGACGCAGGGCCTGCTCGACCAGGTCGGGAAGCTGCCGGGATCCCGCGTCCTGGACGGGCGCTTCATGGGTGTTCAGCAATCCATCGCGGTTCCGAAGGGCCGTGATGCCGGCCTCGCCTATCTTTGTCGCGTCGTCGAGGAGGCAAAGGCATCCGGCCTCGTCGCCCGCGCGATCGAGCGGATAGGAGTCAGGGGCGTCTCCGTCGCACCGTAACCGCTGCGGCCGTGGCACCACCGAATTTCGCGCGCGTGCAAGGATGGTCGCCACGCGCGCGACTTTGCCGGGTGCTCCGGCCGCCTCGAACCGGTCGCTCTGCCCGGCGAGCACACGCTGGTTGCCATGCTGGCGAACGCATTCCAGATTGCCCTGCCCGCAGGCTCACCCACCGGGCTCGCTGAATGATGGAGAGGCAACGGAAATGACCGGACGCTTGCAGGACAAAGTGGCGATTGTTACCGGCGCAGGCTGCGTCGGCCCGGGTTGGGGCAACGGGCGCGCCACCGCGGTCGCCTTCGCGCGTGAGGGCGCGCGCGTGTTCGCGGTGAACCGCAGCGCCGCGGCGATGACGGAAACCGTCGACCGCGCCCGGCAGGCCGCCGCCCATGGCGGCGAAATCCGCACCCACATTACCGATGTTACCGACAGCGCCCAGGTGCAGGCGATGGTCGCGGCCTGTGTGGCGGCCTTTGGCCGGGTGGACATTCTGGTCAACAACGTCGGCACGTCGGAACCAGGCGGCGCCGTCGCGCTGTCCGAGGCGGCATGGCACCGCCAGATCGACGTCAACCTGACCAGCGCGTTCCTGACCTGCAAATACGCCATTCCGGTGATGGAAGCCGGCGGCGGCGGCGCGATCGTCAACCTGGGCTCGACGGCGGGCCTGCGCTACACCGGGGTCTCGCAGGTCGCCTATGCCGCGACCAAGGCGGCGATCATCCAGTTCAGCCGGGTCATTGCGGTCGAATACGGGCCGAAGCGAATCCGGGTGAACACGGTGGTGCCGGGGCAGATGCACACCCCGATGATAGAGGCACGGATGGCCCAAAATCTCAGCGGCGGAGACGTGGCGGCATTGCTGAAAACCCGCCAGGCGCGCATCCCGCTCGGGTTCATGGGGGATGGCCGCGACATCGCCAATGCCGTCCTGTTCCTGGCCTCCGACGAGGCGCGCTTCATCACCGGCGCCGAGATCATCGTCGACGGCGGCATGACGGTGCGGTGCAACTGACCCCTCCCTGGGTCCATCGAGCGGAATGAGCCTCGCCACGTCGTAGCTATCGGCCCGTGGATCGCGCCAAACCACCATCATTCCGGGCGGTTGCCATTCCAGCGGGAACAAACCTCCGGGTTGCCTCCCCTGGCGTCATCCGCCCGCGACCGCCCCCCGCAACGCCGCCTTCATCCCGTTCGCCGAAATCGCCAGCAGCCCCTGCGTCACCTTCTCGGCCAAGCCGCGCAGCGCGAGCAGATCCTCGCCCCACAGCGCCGCATCGCCCAGCACCCGCGCCGCCACGCGAGGCGGATCGTCGTCCGCCCACGCCGCCGCCATCGTCGCGATCACCGCCGCGTCGTCGCGGATCGGATAGGGGCCGGCCGCGCGCTCGCCGACATACGCGCCCGCCACCAGCCGCCCCCGGTAGAACCACAACAGCGCCGCCAGCGAGAAGGCGAGCCCGGCCGGCACCGCCCCGCGCTCCGCGACATAATCCTTCACCGTCGGCAGCACCCGCACCTTCCACTTCGACACCGAATTCAACGCGATCGAAATCAGCTCGTGGCGGATGAACGGATTGCCGAACCGTTCCATGATCGTCGCCGCATAGGCCTGCCGCTCCGCCTCCGGCAGCGGCACGAAGGGAACGATCTCCTTGAACATCACCTGGCGCAGAAAGGCCGAAACCTCCGGGTCCTCCATCATCTGCTGCACCGTATCGAGCCCGGCGCACAAGGCGGCGAGCGCGCTCGCGGTATGCGCGCCGTTGAGAATGCGCACCTTGCGCGTCCGGTACGGCTGCAGGTCGTCGGTCCACACCACGTTCAGCCCGGCCGCCTGCAGCGGCAGTTCCTTCGCCAGCGCCGCGGGTCCCTGGATCACCCAGATGTGGAACGGCTCGGCCGCCACCACGAGCCGATCGTCGTAGCCCCACGCGGCGCACAGCGCGCCGGCCTCCGCCGCCGGATAGCCCGGCACGATGCGGTCGACCAAAGTGTCGAGGAACTGGTTGCTCCGCTCGATCCAGCCGACGAAGTCGGCCCCGAGGTTCCAGCGCCGCGCATGCAGCAGCACGATGCGCCGGAGGTTGGCGCCATTGGCCTCGATCAGTTCGCAGGGCAGCAACACCAGCCCCGGGGCCGCCGCCCCGCCGAGCGCCTGGAAGCGGGCGTGCAGCAGGGCCGTCACCTTGGCCGGGAAACTGCGCGGGCAGGCCCCCGGCACGAACGGCTCCTCGACATCGGCGATGCCCGCCTCGGTGGTGTTCGACACGACGAACCGCAGACCCGCATCGCCTGCCAGCGCGGCCATGGCGTCCCATTGGTCGTACGGATTGAGCGCCGCGCGCACGCAGCTCACCACCCGCCTGGTCTGCACGACCTGGCCACCCTCGATGCCGCGCAGCAGCACCGTGAACAACCCGTCCTGCGCGGCGAGCGGCTGGGCGATGCCCTGCGGCAACGGCTGGGCGAGGACAACGCCGCCCCGGAACAGGCCCTGCCCATTGGCCACGTCCACCATCCAGTCGACGAAGGCGCGCAGGAAGTTGCCGTCGCCGATCTGCAGGATCTTCACCGGATAGGCCGGCGCGCCGGGCGTATGCGCCACGTCGTAGGCGCCGGCAGCGAGCGTGCCGCGATGCAGCAGTTCCATGGTGCTTCCCTCAATCAGTCACGCACGCCAACACCCGGGCCACCCTGCGGTGCCCGGGCGTCTTCCTGGCGGCGGGCCACTTCGCCGGTATCAGTGGATCTCGCCGGCCTTCTTCAGCGCCTCGGCCATCTTCACCGCATTGAAGCCGGGGCTGCGCGACATGTCGATGATGAGCTTCTCGCGCCTTGCGATCAGGTCGATCGCCGCCGGCAACCGCTTCACCGCGTCGGCCGGCACCACCACCGCGCCGTGGTAATCGGCGTGGATGATGTCGTCGTGCCCGACCAGCATGCCGAATATGTTCACCTGGCACTTCATCTGGATCATGTGCACGTAGGCATGGCTCGGCCCGATGCGGCCGCCGAGGATCTGGAAGCCCGGCGCCAGCACGTCGAGGTCGCGATAGGAGCCGTTGGTGACGCAGCCCAGCACGCCGAGCCCCTTGTGCACGTTGCTCTGCACTTCACCCCAGAAGGCCCCGTAGCCCGGCCGGTCATCGACGTCCTGGATCACCGCGATGGTCGGGAAGTCCTGCGCCTCGACATAGGTGTACCAGTCCTCGCGGGGCGGGATAGGCCCGCGCGGCGCCTCCTTGGCGCGGATCAGCCCGGTGCGCGCCAGGCCGACGATGGGCGGATACTTGCGATCGGTGGGCACCATCGGTTCGACCGTGAAGCCCAGCGCCCGCCGTTCCGGCGACGTCAACTCGAGGCCGTTGCAGATGGTCGGCGTGTCCCACTGCTTCAGGATTTCCAGGTCGCCCTTGGTGAACAACCGCTCGGCCATGCTCTTCACTCCCTAAATCGCATCTCGGCCGCACTCTCGCGCCGGTGCGGCCCGACCGCAATAAGCGGAGTTGCCGCCCGCCCCATCTGCGCGCATCTCTCCTGCGCGACGGTGCGATCGGAGGGTGTGCCATGACCATGCTGACCATCGATGCCCTGATCTGGCTCGGGCTGCATCTGGGCGTCGCCGGCACCGACCTGCGCCAGGCCATCATCGGCCGGATCGGCCTGCAGGCCTTTCGCGGCCTGTTCGCGGCGGCCGCGCTGGCGGTGCTGGTGCTGCTGTGCCGTTCCTATGCCGATTCGAGGATGGTGCTGCTGTGGATCGCGCCGGGTTGGCTGCGCTGGCTGTTGGCGCTGCTGATGCTGCCCGCCTTCGTGCTGTTCGTCGCCTCCTTGCGCGCCAACCCCACCGCGGCGGGCGGCGAAGCGCTGCTGCAGGGCGAGCTGCACGGCATCCAGCGGGTCACCCGTCACCCGATGATGATGGCTTTCACCCTCTGGGCGGGGGTGCACATGCTCGGCAACGGCGACGCCGCCGCGCTGGTGTTCTTCGGCACGTTCCTCATCACCGCCGCGGCCGGCATGCCCTCGATCGACCGCAAGACCGCCGCGCGCGACCCGGCCGGCTGGATGAAGCTGCGGCAGGGCACGTCCATCCTGCCGTTCGCCGCCATCCTCGCCGGGCGCAACCGCTTCGTCGCCGCGGAAATCGGCTGGATGGCGCCGCTGGTCGGGGTGGCACTGTGGCTGGCGATGCTGCTGCTCCACCGGAGCATTTTCGGCGCGGCTCCGGTAACGCTCTGATAGCGGCCGGCCTCAGCGGAAGCGCGACGGCGCGTACGGCGTCGGGTCGATCACCGGCGCCTTGCCGCTGACCAGGTCGGCGGCCAGCCGCCCGGAGAGCGCGGCAGCGGCGAGGCCGATATTGCCATGGCCGAAACAATCGACCACGTCCGCGGTGAAGCCGGCCGGGCCGATGCATGGCAGGCTGTCCGGCAGCACCGGCCGGTGGCCCATCCACATCCGCACCCGATCCATCGGCAAATTGCGCGGCAACGCCGGAAAAGCCTTCAGCGCATGATCGCGCAGGGTTTCGGCCCGCTTCCAGTTGGGCGCCGCCCGCAGCCCGGCCAGTTCAGCCTGTCCGGCGACGCGCAGACCCTGCGTCGTCATGGTGCCCACCATCCTGCCATCGCTCAGCATGACGGTGTGGCGCAGCTCGAAGCCGGGATCGGCGATCTCGACATGATAGCCGCGGGCACTTTCCAACGGCACGTCGTCGCCGGCTTCGCGCGCCAGCGCCTTGGACCGCGCGCCGGCGGCAATCACCGCCCGGTCGCAGGCGATGCGGGCCGCCCCGACACCCACCGCCCGCAGCCGGCCGCGTTCGATGACCAGGCCGTTCGCGCGCGCGCGCACCAGCTTCGCCCCGAGCGCCTGCGCATGCGCCACCAGCGCCGCCACATAGGCGCCCGGATCGATGCAATGCGCGCCATGTTCGACGAAAACGCCGAACCTGTAGCGCTCTCCGAGCGCCGGCTCGCGCTGGCGCAACGCGTCCGCGTCCAGCTCGATCCACTGCACGCCCAGCTCGCGCCGCAGCCGCCAGGCCAGCGACTCCGCCGCGAAATCGGCGCGCGACGGGAACAGGTACAGCAGTCCGGTATGCCGGACCAGGGAGCCGACCCCCGCTTCCTCGGCCAGCGCGGCGTGCCGCTCCGGACAATCCGCCAGCAGCGGGCACAAGGCCCGCGCCGCCTGCTCCACCTGCCGTTCGGTCGCGCCGGCGAACATGAACCGCGCCACCCAGGGCAGCGCGCTGGCAGCATAGCTCGGGCGAACGGTCAGCGGCGCCAGCGGGTGCAGCATGGTGCCCGACAGCAGCTTCCACAACCCGGGCGTGGAAACCGGCACCAGGGAGGCCGGGCTGAGCCAGCCCCCGTTGCCGTTGCTCGCGGCCTGCTCGCCGCCGGGCTCTCCCGGTTCGACGAGGGTGACGCGGTGGCCATCGCGGAGCAACTCGACCGCCGTCGCGGCGCCGATGATGCCGGCGCCGATGACCACCACATGCAGGTCGGTCTTGCTGCTCATCTCAGGCCCTTTCCGCCCGCGGGCGAAGCCGATAACGATAGCGGGCGCCGCGGGCTTGCACAGCCCTTTCGGTGCAGGGGCGGAATACCGCCCTCAGTACAAGCCGAAGAACTCCACGTAGTCGGGCACCTGATTCTCGAGCAGGAAGCGGCCTGGACAGATGCTGTGTCCCAGTGCCTCGGCCTCCGACAGCAGCCGGGTCATGGCCGGACGGGTGATGATGTCGGCCACCCAGGCGTCCTGGGGCAGTTCCGCGGGGTCGATCGGCACCATGTCCTCCAGTTCCGAACCCAGGGAGGAGGCGTTGATGGCGATGTCGATGTCCTGCGGATCGCCCAGCCGGCCGCCGGTGACGGTGACACCCGGGAACCTGTCGGTAATCCGGCGCCCGAGCTGCTCTATTTCGCCCAGGTTGCCAGTTTCGATGAAGATCCGTTGCACCCCTGCCCCGGCCAGGGCCGCCGCGATCGCCTGGCCCTCGACCCCGGTGCCGACCAGCCAGACCGACGCCCCCCGCACCGGTCCCCGACGCTTCTCGAGCGCGCGAAGGAAACCGGAGCCGTCGACCATGTCGCCAACCAGCCGCCCGCCGGCGTCGCGGCGTATCAGGTTGACGCCGCCCACCATGCGGGCGCGGTCGGTGGTCTCGTCGAGCAGCGGGACGATGGCTTGCTTGTGCGGAGCGGCCACCGAGAGGCCCTTGAGGTTCACCAGCACCCTGAGGCCGGCGACGAGCTTCTCAAGTTCGCCCGCAGCGACCTTGAAGGGCAGGCAGATGCCATTGATTCCGTTGACGCCAAACCAGTGGCCCATGATTTCCGGCATCAGCAACTGGGTATCGGGCCCCCCGATGGCGGCCAGCAGCATGGTTTCGCCGTCCACCGCCGCGTCGAGCAGATCGGGCTGCAGCGAGGGCCTGGCCATCGCAACGGGCAACTGGGCAGCGCCTTCCTGCGCCATCAGCCGGGCGGTTACGTCGTGGCGGCCGAATCCGCGGTGGTTGGTGCGTTGCACGAACTCGAAGAAAGTTCCGTTATCGATCGGCTGCGTGTAGGCATGCAGGAACTGCCCGCCGCCTTCGGTGTCCAGCATCACCCGATAGCGGCGAAGCTTGTCGACGACTTTGGCGTCGTAGCCCTCCTTCAACAGGTTCTCATAGTAGATGTCGGGGATCTTCAGGACATCGAGCCCCCGCTCTTTTGTCTGGTCCAGATAAGCGAAAAGATCATCCGTCAGGAACGCAATGTGCTGCACGCCCTCGCCGAAATTCTGGCGAAGGTAACGGTCGCAGTCCGTATTGCGGTCAACCGGCTCATTGATGATGAGCTGAACATTTTGGGCGGCATCGGCGAGGACCGTGCTGAGGGCCCGTCCATTCGGGCCGATAATGCAATTGTGGTCGACGATGTCCAGGCCCAGCAGCCGGCTGTAGAAGCGCAGCCACTTCTTGGTTGTTCCGGAAGAGACCGATTGCGAGATGTGATCAATTCTTTGGAGCTGCCCCGGCCACGCCGCGACCTCGCTGGGCCGGAGGAAGTCGCTGTCGTAGATGCTGCCCTTGTCGCCGAACTTGTCGACAAAGTAGATCAAGGTGCCGGAGGGGGCACGAATGGCGGGCAACCGCATTTCGCCGGGTCCAATGGAGCCGCGGTAGTCCTTCGCACCGCCGCGGAGCGCGACCTCGTGCAACCGCTCCGCGTCCGCCACCCGGAACGCCATCGCGCACACCGACGTGCCGTGCATGGTGGCGAAGGAATGCGCGAATGAGGACGGTGTGCGATTGAGCACCAGGTTGATGTCCCCCTGGCGGAACAGCAGCACATCCTTGGACCGGTGCCGGGCGACCGGCGCGAAGCCAAGCGCTTCCAGCAGCTGCTGCAGCGCATCGGCGTTGGCGGAGCTGAAGATGGAGAATTCCAGGAACTCCACCCCCGAAAGGCCCACGGGCTTGCCGGGATCTTCGTCGGATCGGAGGCTCGTCGGTGCCAAAGACACGCTTTTGCTCCCTCGCTTGGGTTGGTCCCGCTTTGTCAACTGCCTCTCGGCGCGCTGGCGAAGGATCAACCAGGCCGGGATACCCGGGATGGGCGCCCACCCCCTCGCGCGGCGGCAGGTTACGCGGTGAGCTTCGCACCCGACAACCGGGAAGTTTCCCGCCAGCGCGGCCAGGCCCGGCGGGCGGCCGCAGGGTTCGTCCTACGCGGCCTTCGGCACCGCCAGATGCGCCATGCGGCCAGGCAGCTTGCGGCCAAGCATGGTTTCCATTTGCCGGGTGAGATCGATCAGGCCATGCCAATCGATGCCGGTTTCGACCCCCATTTCGTCCAGGGCGTAAACCGCGTCCTCGGTCGCGATATTGCCGGTGGCGCCCGGGATGAACGGACAGCCGCCGAGGCCGCCCAGGCTGGTATCCAAGGTCACCACCCCGGCCTGCAATCCGGCGACCATATTGGCCAGCCCGAGCCCGCGCGTGTCGTGCAGATGCAGCGACAGCCTGACCCGGTCCGACACCGTCCGGCGAACCCGGCTCACCAGTTCAAAGACCGACCTGGGATTGCCCAGGCCGGCGCTGTCGGCCAGATTGATTTCGTCGACGCCGAGGCTGTCGTAAAGGGTCGCGATGTCGCAAACGACGTCCGGCGATATGGCCCCCTCATAGCCGCACCCCAGCGCCGACTGGATCCCCGCACGAATGGCAATGCCGCTCGCCACGCCGCCCTCGATCATTCCCCGTATTTCGACAAGCGATTGGGCGATGGAGCGCTGGGTATTCTTCTGGCTGTGGGTTTCGCTCGCCGATATCGACATGCTGAGATGCGACACATTGCAGCGCAACGCCCGCTCGAGACCCTTCATGTTGAGGATCAGGGCGGTGTAGGTAACGTCCGGCTGACGTTCCAATGCGTGGAACACGTCGTCCGTATTGGCCATCTGCGGCACCCATTTCGGGTGAACGAACGACCCGACCTGGATGCGCCTGACCCCGCAGGCCTCGAGTCCCTTTATGAACTGGAGCTTTTCCGCAACGGAAAACAGCCGCTTCTCGATTTGCAGGCCATCGCGGAGAGCCTCGTCCTCCAGAAGAATCCGTTTCGGCAGATCGTGCATCATGGCCTCCGCAAGTTTCATTCCACCGTGGAGACGTCCCCGGTCAGGCCCGACATCCGGCGGCCCGAGCCGCCTTCGCCACGCGGTGTGAAGGGGGAAATACGCTGCACCCGTCAGGCTCTGCCCGCAAGCATCTCCACGGAATCTCTCGTATGTAGCATTGCTCTAGAGCATTATCGTCGTGATAATCGGGAATGCGATGATGACCGCCAGTGCGATGACGAGCACCCCGAGAAGAGGCCAGATGTGACGCATCGTCTCGTCCGGGGACACCCGGCCGATAGCGCAGGCGCCATAGAAACCGAGTCCGAACGGCGGCGCGAACAGGCCGATGCCCATCGCCAGGATGACGACGATAGCGTAATGCACGTCGTTGATGTGCAAGGCACGGGCCACCGGGAAGAGCAGCGGCGCGAGCAGCACGATCACCGGCATGCCTTCCAGCACGCTGCCCAGGACGACGAAGACGACCATCGAGACCGCCATGAAGGGTATGGGGCCGCCGGCGTTCGTCATGATCGTGGTCAACGCGTGCGAGAAGCCAGACTGGGTCAAGGCCCAGGCCATCGCCGTGGCGCAGCCGACGATGAGAAGGACCACCCCGGACAGCGACGCCGTATCGGCGAGAATCGAAAACATCCGGTTCCACTGCACCTGCTTCCAGGTGACGAGGCCGACGAGCAGCGCGTAGATGATGCCGATGGTGGAAACCTCGGTCGCCGTCGTGACGCCTCCCAGCACGAACGCGCGGATCAGGAACGGCAGCAGCAGTCCTGGTATTGCCAGGACGAAGGTATAGGCGATCGTCCGTGCCGAGGCGCGGGGCGAAACGGTTCCCCATTTGCGCGCGCGCCACCCCACGAAGATCACCAGCGCCAGTGCGGCTACGGCCGCGGGCAGGATGCCTCCGGCGAACAGGCCCGCGATGGACACGCCGGCGACCGCACCGATGGCGATGAGCACAATGCTCGGCGGGATCGTTTCCGACATTGCGCAGGCGGCGGCCAGCAGCGCCACCATCTGTGCCGGGTCGTTGCCCCTTTTCTTCATCTCCGGCACCAGAATCGGCGCGACCGCCGCCATGTCGGCGATCTTGGAACCGGAAATGCCGGAGATCAGGAAAATCGCGCCCAGCAGCACGTATTCCAGGCCGCCGCGGACGTGCCCGAGCAGAGCGACGAGAAAGTTGACCATGTTGCGGGCCATTCCCGTCACCTCGATCAGCACGCCGAGGTAGATGAAAAGCGGTACGGCCAGCAACAGCAGGTTGGACACGCCGATGTCGATGCGGGCGAGCGTGATCGTCAGCGGGGCATGGGTGGAGAAGGCCAGATACGCCGTCGTGGCAAGGCCGAAGGAAAAGGCGATCGGTGTGCCGGCGAAGATGAAAAGGAAGACAAGCGGCCCGAAGAAGATGGCCAGGCTCATCGCCCCCATGCTCAACCACGTCGTCTGGAACATCCAGAGCAACAGAAAGATAACCGCGTTCACGCCAACCGCAGCGGCAAGGTGCTTCGGCCGAAGCAAACGCAGCCGCACAACCGCCATCACCAGCATCAGCGCGAACGATATCGGCAGCGCACTCGCCCGCCAGGAATCCGGTATCTCAAATTGCGGAGTGAACAAAATATACTGATGGATCGTAAAAGCGACGGCGTAGTAGGTGGTCGCCGCCAGGAATATGACGGTGACCACCTGCGCGAACGCGTTGACCCATGGTTGCCCGGCGCGCGGAAGCATCTGCACCGCCGTCGTCATCCGCATGTGCTCGCTGCGCTGGAAGCCGAGCACAGCGCCGATCATCGTCAGCCAGATGAACAGAATGATCGCTGTTTCGTCGGTCCAGAGCGATGGCGCGTCGAGCACGTAGCGGGTCGTCACGCCCCAGAACAGGATGACCACCTCGACCACCACCAGACCGGCGCCGACGACAACCGCCACCGCACCGATGGCGCGCTCGATCGCGGTCTGAACCTCGACCTCGTGCGCCGCTCCGGCAACCGCTTCCGGGGGGATTTCCCCCGGAAGCACGCCACCCCCGCTCGCGACTGCCATTACGCCAACTTTCCTACTATCTGCTCCAGCGCTTCCCACACTTTGTCGCCATACTTCTTGCTCGCATCTTTGTAGTAACTGCTCGCCTTCAGCTTGTCGCGGAACGTGTCCAAATCCGGCTCCGTAATCGTAACGCCCTGCGACTTGAGAAGTTCCGACGTATGTGCGTTGTCAGCGAGAATAGCGGCCCGCTCTTCTTTCGCCGCCTCTTCAAAATTTCTCGCCATGATCTCCCGTATGTCCGCAGGCAATTTCTGCCACATCGCCTTGTTCATGATAATCCACCAGTTGTCCCACATGTGGTTCGTCATGGCGATGTACTTCTGCACTTCATACAGCTTGAAAGTCTCGATCTGCTGCAGAGGGCCCTCCGATCCTTCGACGATCCCCGTCTGCAAGGACGTATAAAGCTCGCTGATATCGACGCTCGTCGGCGCGGCCCCCAGGTTCGCCCACAACGACGTCCACACCGGCCCGATCGGCAGACGGAGTTTCAGATTCCTCACGTCCCCCACGTTCATCACCTTGCGGCGGGAGGTCGTGAGCTGACGGAAGCCTTGTTCAAAGCAAGTCGGGAAGCAATAGAAACCGCCCTTGTCCAGGGCATCGCGGACGACCGCGCCGAGCGGGCCGTCCATCGCCTTCCATGCCTGCTCGGAGTTCTTGAAGGCAAAGCCGACAGCGTTGATCCCGGCGACCGGAATCACGTTGGAGAGCATGGTGCCGCTTTCCAGCTGGAAGTCCAGCGCCCCGCTGTGAACCTCCATGATCATGTCGAGGTCGCCGCCCAATTGGCCCGACGGGTAGGTCTGCAGCTGAATGCGGCCGTTTGACTCTTTGGCCATTTTGGCGGCGGCCTTGTCGAGTATCTGAGCGGCGATATGGTCCTTCGGCTGCACCAAGCCGAGTTTGAAGCTGAACTCGGCCGCATGTGCCGAGCGGCCAGGAATAATAATGGCCGGCGCCGACAATGCGGCCAATGTTCCTAAAGTCAACGTGCGACGCGTTACTTGCATGACAGTCTCCCTTTGGTTAGCATTCACTTTCATCTTTCCTTCCCCTCTGGAAGAGGAAGTTGCCCGCAGAATTCTTCGAGTTGCGCCGTGCGCCGAGGACAGCCGCCACCGGAGCGATGGCGCGCTCGATCGCGGTCTGAGCCTCGACCTCCTGCGCCGCTCCGGCAACGGCTTGCGGGGGAATTTCCCCCGCAAGCACGACGTGTTTCGACACTGCGGGCATCAAGACA
>CAIMEK010000898.1 GCA_903839965.1 uncultured Acetobacteraceae bacterium
GCGGCCCCGCGCTGCCCACCGGCCGCGGCTGGCTGGCCCGCGAACTCGGCTCCGAGGGCGCCTGCCATGCCTCGCAGATGCAGGCCCTGCTCGCCGAGCCCGCCGTCGTCGAACTGTTGCTCCATGCCCCCACCGCCGGGCGCATCGTCAACCCGATCCTGCGCATGCTCGGCATCGGCCCCTTCACCCCCCGCCAGCGCCCGGTCCGCCCCGCACCCGCACCGGCGCCGCCTCCCGTGGCCGTGCCACCCCCCGCACCCGCGCGACGCCCCGCGTTCCCGCCACCCGGCGACGACGCTCCGCGCTGCTCCGGCTTCCCCTGGCACCTGCTGCTCGGGCTGCCCGAAAAACCGGCATGACCCGGCGCGCGCCTTCGCGCGACGCCCAGCCGTAGCCTAAATGTTACGATTACGTATCAATAGGCCCGTCGCCGCGCCGTTACCCCAGCACCCGTCCGGCGACGGCGTCGAGTTTCGCCAGCACAGCCGAGTTGCGGCAATCGGCGGCGGTGATCATGGCGCTGTCCAGCGCCCGGTCGCACCCCGCCGGGCACGGCGCGCGCGCATGGTCCAGCGCCGGCACCACGTGGTGCAGCAGGCCACGGGCGTTGGCGGCGTTCTGCTGCAGCACCTTCACGATCATCTCGACGCTGACATGGTCGTGCTCGGGGTGCCAGCAATCGTAGTCCGTCACCATCGCCACCGTGGCGTAGCAAAGCTCCGCCTCGCGGGCGAGCTTGGCCTCCGGCATGTTGGTCATGCCCACCACGCTGCACCCCCAGGAGCGGTGCAGCATGCTTTCGGCCACGGTGGAAAACTGCGGCCCCTCCATCACCAGGTAGGTGCCGCCCCGCGTCACCGGCAGGCCGAGCGCCCGGCAGGCCCCTTCCAGCGCATCGCCCAGGCGCCGACACACCGGGTTGCCCATCGCCACATGCGCCACGCAGCCCGCGCCGAAAAAGCTGCGCTCGCGCACCACGGTGCGGTCGATGAACTGGTCCACGATGACGAAATGCCCGGGCGGCAGGTCGCCGCGCAGGCTGCCGACCGCGGACAGCGAGATCACGTCGGTGCAGCCCACCCGCTTCAACGCATCGATGTTGGCGCGATAGTTCAACTCGCTGGGCGACAGCCGGTGGCCGCGCCCGTGCCGCGGCAGGAAAGCGCAGCGCACCCCCTCGAGCCAGCCCAGCAGCAAGGCGTCGGAAGGATCGCCCCACGGCGTGCCGACCTGGCGCCACTCCTTGTCCTGCAGCCCGTCCACGTCATACAGGCCGGAACCGCCGATGATGCCGATCATCGGCCGGGCGTGCGGCTCGCTCATCGTGTCACCTCGCCTGCGCCGCGGTCAGTGCTCGACGCCTTCCCACAGCCGGCGCTTCACCGCGTATGTCAGCCCGGTCACGAACAGCAGGAACAGCACCACCTTCAGGCCCATCTGGTGCCGCCGCTCCAGTTCGGGATTGGCGATGTAGGTCAGGAAGGTGACGACGTCGCGGGCTTCCTGGTCGAGCGAGGGATGGGTGCCGTCGGTGTAGGCGACGGTGCCGTCCTGCAGCGGCGGCACCATCGCAATCTGCTCGCCGGGGAAGTGCTTGTTGTAGTTCAGCCCTTCCATCAAATGAAAACCGGGCGGCGCGTCGCCGTAGCCGGTGAGCAGGCCGTAGAGGTAGTCGGGGCCGCCCTCGCGGGCCTTGATGATCACCGACAGGTCGGGCGGCAGGCCGCCGTTGTTGGCGGCGCGGGCGGCCCGGTCGTTGGCGAACGGCGAGCGGAAATGGTCCGACGGCAGCGCCGGGCGTTCGGTGGGCTGGCCGTTGTCGTCGATGTCCGCAACGACCTTGCCGGCCGCGATCGCCTTCACCTGCTCCTCATTGAACCCGAGGCCGGAAAGATCGCGGTAATAGGCCTGCTTCAGCGAATGGCAGTTCGAACAGACGTCGTTGTAGACCTGGAACCCGCGTTGCGCGGCGGCGCGGTCGATGGTGCCGAACAGGCCGGAGAAGCTCCAGTTGACGCTCGGCAACGACGCTTCCTCGGCCGCCCGCGCGGGGGCGCCCAGCGCCGCCGCGGCCAACACCACGACGCCGCAGAGGATGGTGCGGAACCTGCGCATCATGCCTTCTCCATCGGCGTGACCGCGGCGCCGGAAGGCAACCCCCCGCCTCCGAGCACCGAACGGCTGATGCTTTCCGGCAACGGCAACGGCCGCTCCAGCTTGCCGAGCAACGGCAGCAGCACCAGGAAATGGATGAAGTAATAGGCGGTGGCGATGCGCCCGATCGGCACCCAGATGCCCTCCGGCCGATGCGCGCCGACGAAGCCCAGCGCGATGGTGGCGATCGGCAGCAGCCAGAACACGATGCGGTAGATCGGGCGGAACCGCGCACTGCGCACCGGGCTCAGGTCAAGCCACGGCAGCACGAACAGCACCGCGATGGAGCCGAACATCATGATCACGCCACCGAGCTTGGACGGCACGGAACGCAGGATGGCGTAGAACGGCAGGAAGTACCATTCCGGCACGATGTCCGACGGCGTGGAGAGCGGGTTGGCCGGAATGTAGTTGTCGGGATGCCCCAGTGCGTTCGGGAAGAAGAACACCAGCATGGCGAACACGATGAGGTAGATGCAGATCGCGAAGCTGTCCTTCACCGTGTAGTACGGATGGAACGGCAGCGTGTCCTGCGGCCCCTTCGGCTCGATGCCCAGTGGGTTGTTCGAGCCGGTGATGTGCAGTGCCACGACATGCAGGAACACCACGCCCACGATGGCGAACGGCAGCAGGTAGTGCAGGCTGAAGAACCGGTTCAGCGTCGGGTTGGACACCGAGAAACCGCCCCACAGCCAGTGCACGATCGGCTCGCCGACGATCGGGATGGCGGAGAACAGGTTGGTGATGACGGTGGCGCCCCAGAACGACATCTGCCCCCACGGCAGCACGTAGCCCATGAAGGCGGTGGCCATCATCAGCAGCAGCAGCACCACGCCGAGCATCCACAACAGCTCGCGCGGCGCCTTGTAGGAGCCGTAGTACATGCCACGGAAAATGTGCACGTAGACAACGACGAAGAACATCGAGGCGCCGTTGGAATGGGCGTAGCGCAGCAGCCATCCGTAGTTCACGTCGCGCATGATCCGCTCGACGCTGTCGAACGCCATGCCGACATTCGGGGTGTAGTTCATCGCCAGCACGATGCCGGTGACGATCATCAGCACCAGCATCACCGTGGCGATCGCGCCGAAGTTCCAGA
>CAIMEK010000899.1 GCA_903839965.1 uncultured Acetobacteraceae bacterium
TGCGGTCCGTTGACCGGCGGCGCGGTTTCGCCCACCGGCACCGGCACGGCCACGCCGGGCTCGACGCTGGTCGGCGCGCAGCCGACCTACGTCAACTCCATCGACAGCACGATTACCTACGACACCGGGATGGTGGTGACGGGGGGCGCAACCCAGACCGTTACGCTCGACCTCGGGACAATCGCCGCGACCAACGGCGTCACCCAGTTCTCCGCCGCCAGTTTCACCCTGCGCGGACTGAACCAGGACGGCGTGCCGCCGGGCAGCTTCAACAGCATTTCCACCCAGACCTCCGGCGACATCTATGCGAACTACGACAACGGCCAGACCCGCCTGATCGCCCAGGTGCCGATCGCCACCTTCGGCAACGCCGACGCGCTGCAGGCACAGAACGGCAGCGCCTACACCGCTACCCCCGCCTCCGGCAGCCCGACGCTGCAGGACGCCGGCACCAACGGCGCCGGCACGCTGGCCACCAACTCCGTGGAATCCTCCAACGTCGACATCGCCGCACAGTTCACCAAGCTGATCGTGGCCCAGCAGGCCTATTCGGCCAACACCAAGGTGGTGACCACGGCCGACCAGCTCATGCAGGCGACGATCAACATGAAGACCTAGAGTGTGATCGTTTGAGGCGGCCACGTCGGAAAACGTGAACCACACTCTCAAACAAAAAGCTGGAGCGTTATCGCTTCGTCTGCCGGAAGCGATAACGCTCCAGCCCGGCGGCTGAACCGCGGAGCGGACCGGCATGAACATCAACGCCGCCCTCACCATCGCCACCGGCGGACTGGCCAACGTCACCAACCAGTTGGCCCTGGTCTCGCACAACGTCGCCAACGCCAATACGGCGGGCTACACGCGCGAGGTCGGCCAGCAGAACGCGGTGACCGCGGATGGCCAGGGCATCGGCGTGCGTACCGGCTTGGCCGTGCGCGACGTCGACACGCTTCTGCAGGGCGAGGCCTGGCAGCAGTCCGCCACGGTGGCGGCGATGGATGTGCGCGCGCAGGCGCTGTCGGCGATCGATGCGGCGCATGGCACGCCGGGACAGGGCAACGACCTGGCCAGCCTCACCGGCGCGCTCGGCGATGCCTTCACCACCTTGTCGGCCGAGCCGTCCGCTACCGCGGAACAACGTGCCGTGGTCACCGCGGCGGGCAAACTCGCAGGCGCCATCAACACCATCGCACAGACGGTGGGCACGCAACGGCAGGCCGCGCAGGATGCGCTACGCCAGCAGCTCACCCAACTCAACTCCGCGCTGGCCAATATCGGCACGCTGACCAACCAGATCAGGACGCAGTCCAACGCTGGCGGCGGCACCGCCACGCTTCAGGACCAGCGCGACGCCGCCATGAGCAGCGTGGCCGCGCTGACCGGCGCGCATTTCTTCGTGCAGCCCGGTGGCGATGTGCAGGTGATCCTGCCGTCCGGCAGCACGTTGCCGACCGATGGCACGGCGAACCTGCAGCTCGTCGATGCGCAGCTCAGCCCGCAGACCGCCGCGCCGCCGGTCACACTGGGCGGGCAGGACATCACCGCGCAGCTCAGCGGCGGATCGATCGGCGCCAACCTTGCGCTGCGCGACAAGGAAATGCCGACCTTCCAGGCCGAGCTTGACGAATTCTCGCACGACCTGGCCGGGCGGTTCACCGCGGCCGGGCTGGAACTGTTCACCGATGCCGGTGCGACGGTGGCGGCGGCCGCGGCGCAGCCGCCGGTGCAGGCGGCCTATGTGGGCCTGGCCAACCGCATCGGGGTGAACCCCACGGTGGCCGCGAACCCCGCGCTGGTGCGCGACGGCACCGTCGCGGCGGCCGCCGGCGACAGCAACGAGACGATCATCGCCGCGGTGCTGAACCAGGCGTTCGGGCCGGCCGCCGCTTCCACCGCCGCCGCCCCGAACGTGCAGGGGCTGGGACTGTCCGGCAGGCTGTCCGCGCCATTCGCGCCGCCGCAGACGCTGGCCGATTTCGCCGCCGACGTGCTCTCCGTGCAAACCACCGCCAGCGCCGATGCCGCCACCGCGCTGGCCAGCGCGCAGGCCGTGCAGCAGACCTTCACCGACAAGCTCGCCGCTGGCTCCGGCGTTTCGGTCGATACGGAGATGACCACCATGATCGGTTTGCAGAACGCCTACGCGGCGAATGCGAAAATCATCACCGCCACGCAGCAGATGTGGAGCGCGCTGCTGGCCATGGGCAACGGCTGATGAGCGCCGGGGCGGTCAGCGGGCTGGTGCAGAACGGGCTGCTGGCGCGCTTGGTCGCCGACAGCTCGGCCACCCAGACGCAGTTGAACACGCTGACCCTGCAGGCCTCCAGTGGCAAGGTCGCCGACACCTATGGCGGGCTGGGCGGCGCGGCGCATGTCTCGATCGACCTGCGGCCGCAGATGGCGCAGCTGGGCGCGCAGCAGCAAAGCATCGCCCTGGCCAACACGCCGCTGTCCACCACGCAAACCGTGCTCGGCCAGCTCAGCGACATCGCCAGCACCTTCAACGCCGATATGCTTGGCACGGCGATGCAGTCCGCCACCGGCGCTGTCGGCGTGGCGGCACAGGCACGGTCCGCGCTGCAGCAGGTGGTTTCTTTGCTGAATACGCAGGCGACCGGGCAATACGTGTTCAGCGGCGCGCAGTCGCAAACCCCGCCGATCGACACTGCCGCGCTGGCGACCTTTACCGCCGCGGTCGGCACGCAGGTCGCCGGGCTGAATGCCGCCACCAACATCGCCACCCTGATCGGCAATGTGGTGACGCAGGCCGCCGCGTCGCCCATGACCTACCAGAACACGCCGCTGACCCTGCCGGCGCCCGCGCCGGTGCAGGCCGCGACCGCGCCGGGCCAGGCCGTGCCGGTGGCGTTCGTCGCCGGCGCCAACATGTACGCGCAGCAGGCTGGCGCCGGCACCACCGGTTCGTATGTCCGCGACCTTATCGGCGCGCTCGCCGGACTGGCCGGGCTGAATACCACCACGGCCGACGAGCCGACGCTGCAGTCCTACGGCGTCGGCATCGCCAAACTGCTGCAAGGCGTCAGCGGGGCGCTGGCGACCGAACAGGCCGGCTTCGGCCAGGTGCAGTCCGAACTGACCGCCCAGGGCAGCAACATTGCGGACACGCTGACCGGCCTGACCGCGCAGGTCTCCGGCGCCGAGGACGTCGACATGGCCTCGACCGCCACCGCGGTGTCGCAGGTGCAGGCGCAGTTGCAGGCCTCGTACAAGCTGATCGCGGAACTGCACAGCCTTTCGCTGGTCAGCTACCTGTGATGCCGGTGTTCCAGGTGGAGGAGCTTCATCGGAAATTAAGCTTGCCCTGCGACAACGCGGGCGACGGCCAGGAGGGCCGCGGCGACTGCAACGGGAAAAATCCGATGTCCAATCTCGTTCTCGAACTGCGCCAGGGCGACATGATGATCGTCAATGGCGCCTCCATCCGGTTCCGCAGCAAGACGCGCATCGAGCTCGCCGCCAAGGCGCGCTTCCTGTTCGGCAAGCAGATCATGCCGGCGGAAGCCGCCGACAGTCCGGCCCGGCGCATCTATTTCGCGTTGCAGACCGCCTATATCGGCACCGAGGAGGAGCGCGTCAGGGGGCTGGAAATCGCCGGCGACCTGATCGCCGAATTCCAGGCGGTGACCACCTCCGAGCTGGCGCGTGAAATCCTCGACCACGCGTTGACCGCGGCCCATGAGGACAATTGCTACCTGGCGCTGAAGCTGGTGCGCCGGGTGATGCGCCACGAGGACGCCGTGCTGGGACGCCCGCCCGCCTGACCGCTGCGTCGTCAGTCGAAGACGACTGACTGGTCAGGCGAACAGCGACAGGATCGACGTGCTGCTGCTGCCGCCAAGCAATGAGGTGATCGAACCGGTGGACAGCGGCGAGGCGCCGCAGGCGACGGGGTCCTGGGCGGCGCTTACCAAATAGCGCTCGGCCATCCCGTCCACCTTCTTGGCGTCCTGGAAGTCGGCCAGCTTGACTTTCTTGGTCAGCAGCGAGACCTGCTGCTGGTAACTCATCAGGCCGTAGGTCGTGTAGTCGATGCCGATCTGCGCCACCGCGACCTTCACCGCGGAGGTGTTCGCCATCAGTTTGGCGACCGAGGTGATTTGCGATGCCTGGCGCTTGAAGGCGAGCGCCTGCGTCATGCCCGGGATGCTCTGGCCCTGCGCGGCTTCGTAATTGTTGTAGAGGTAGGCGGTGGTGATGGCCGACATGTTGGTTGCGTCGGTGAACGGGTTGGTCTTGTACTGGCCCATCGCCTTGGCGAAATTCAGATAGGTGGCGTTGCCGATTTTCTGCGCGACCGAGCTGCTGGCGGTGGGATCCTGGGTGATCAACTGACGCACCAGCGCCGGGGTGGTGATGGCGCTGGCCATGCCGAAGGCGCTGAGCACGATGCCGAGGGCGCGGTAGTTTTTCATCAGCGCATCCACGGTGGTCAGCTTCGGCGCCTGCTTCTGCAGGTAGGCGAGGTCGGCCTTGGCCTGCGCATTGGACTGGCCGAATTTAGCCGCCGCGGACTGCTCGTTCTTGACGGTCTGCAGGTACGCCGGAATCGGCGGCAGTCCGGAGCCACTGGCGAATAAGCCTGAGATGCTGGTCATGGGCCCGTTTCCAGTCGCGGCGCAACGGCGGCGACGAACGCAATATGATCGGCTCGGATAAACGGACGGTTAAGCAATCCGATTCATGTTGGGGACAGCGATGCGGCAAAAGCCGGCATCGCATTCTCCCAGCAAAAGGACTTATCCGATGTTTTCCGTGAATACGAACCTTGGCGCCCTGGCAGCCCTGCAGTCGCTGAACGCCACGCAGGCCTCCATGACCGAGACGCAGAAGCAGGTGGCCACCGGCCAGAAGGTGAGTTCCGCCTCCGACAATCCTGCGGTCTATGCGATTGCGGCGGCCATGAACGACCGGCTCGCGGGCCAGGCGGCCGTATCCGACAACCTGAACTTCGCGCAATCGGTGGTTGGTGTTGCGCAGGCGGCGGCGGCCGGCATTTCTTCGCAGCTCGCCACGCTGAAGAACACCATCACCCAGGGCCAGCAGGCCGGCATCGACTCGGCGACGATCAACAATCAGATCACGTCGATCCTGTCGAACATCGACTCGATCGCCAACAGCGCGTCCTTCAACGGCGTGAACATCGCCGGCGGCACCGGCACCGACGCGATCACCGGCGCCGCCATCGCCACCACGATGAACGTCACGCAGGACATGGCGGGCAACACCTTCACCGTCGCGCAGCAAAACATGACGACGGCGGCGGGTGGTCTCGGCCTGGCCGGTCTGACGGTCGCGGCCGGTGGCGTCAACGTCAAGCTCGACCAGACCGCCGCCAGCACCGGCTTCGACACCAAGACGCTGAGCCTGCAGGATAACGGCGCCGGCACGGCAGCCAACCCGACGACCATCTACACGTTCGAGTTCGTCAATGGCGCGGATACGCCGGCTACTCAGCCCGTGGCGACGTTCAATGCCCAGGGCCAGGTGCTGACGCAGACCAAGGTGATTGCCGTTCAGATCGACACCGCCTCGATGTCGGTGAACCAGATGACCGGCAAGTTGGTCACCGCGATGCAGTCCGCCGGCTTCGGCGTTGCCCAACAGGCCGACGGCTCGCTCAACATCACCGGCAACAACATCAAGGCCGGTGCCGCGGGGCAGGCCACCACGATCACCGGTGCCACGCTTTCCACCATTCCGGTGGCTGCCGGCGCTACCACCGCGATCGGCACGGTGGATGCCGCCATCAAGAAGCTCGGCGCCCAGATCAGCACCCTTGGCTCCGCCTCGCAGCAGATCACCGGCCTGCAGAACTTCTCGTCGGCGTTATCCACTGCCTTGACCACCGGCCTCGGCGCACTGACCGATGCCGACATGGCGGCCGAGAGCGCCAAGCTGCAGTCGCTGCAAACCAAGCAGCAGCTCGGCATCCAGGCGCTGTCGATCGCCAACCAGCAGCCGCAATCGCTGCTGACGCTGTTCCGCTAACGCCTGCCCGGCCGGGCCCGCCGTGGCCCGGCCGGTCTTTCCCGCCTGATGCAACCTCCCGGGTTCCCCGATGATGCGCAAACCAAGCTACTTCCGGACCCCCCAACTCGGCGGGGCCACCCCGCGCGAGACGGAGATCATCGCGTTCGGATTGTGCAACGAGCGGCTGTCGACAGCCGCCGCGCCGCGTGCGCGCATCGAGGCCTTGCGCAAAACCCATCAGCTCTGGTCGCTGCTGGTCACCGACCTGCAGTCGCCGGCCAACGGCCTGCCCGAGAGCCTGAAACAACAGTTGGTATCGCTCGGGGTGTGGGCGATGGTCTACAGCACCCGTGCGATCGCCGACGGGTCGCCGGTGCAGCCCTTGATCGACGTCAATTGCAACATGATCGAGGGTCTGCGAGCGCAGCCGAGCGCACCGGCGCCCGACCTTTCGTGGGCGGAA
>CAIMEK010000900.1 GCA_903839965.1 uncultured Acetobacteraceae bacterium
CGCCCGCCCCGCCGGCCGCGGCATCGCCGCCGCCCGCCGAGCCCGCGCCGAAGCCCGAGCCCCCGCCGCCGATGCCGGCAATCGTCGCGCCCGCCGGCGCCCCGCCGGAGGCGATGATCGAACTGCGCCGGCTCTGCCTCGCCCAGATGGAACCCGCCGCGGTGGCGGCCCTGCCGCCGGACCGGCTGGCCGCCGCGGTCGAGCAGGTCATCGGCGCGCTCGCCACCGAGCGGCGCATCCAGCTCAACGGCCGCGAGCAGCGCGCGCTCGCCGGCGAGCTGGTGCACGACATGGTCGGGCTCGGGCCGCTGGAGATCCTGCTTGCCGACGACAGCATCGCCGACATCATGGTGAACGGGCCGTACAAGGTCTTCATCGAGCGCCGCGGCAAGCTGAAACAATCCGGCGTGCGCTTCCGCGACACCGAGCACCTGATCAACATCTGCCAGCGCATCGCCGCCGCGGTCGGCCGGCGCATCGACGAGTCCAGCCCGATGGTGGATGCCCGCCTGAAGGACGGCTCGCGCGTCAATATCGTGTTCCCGCCGCTCGGGCTCGACGGGCCCTATCTGTCGATCCGCAAGTTCAGCAAGAAATCGATCGGCTTCGACCATCTGGTCGGGCTCGGCGCGATGACGCCACAGGTTGCCCGCGTGTTGCAGATCGCCTCGCGCATCCGGCTGAACGTGATCATTTCGGGCGGCACCGGCTCGGGCAAGACCACGCTGATGAATGCCATGGGCCAGCTCATAGACCCGGGCGAACGCGTGATCACGGTGGAAGATGCCGCCGAGCTGCAACTGCAGCAGCCGCATGTGGTGCGCATGGAGACCCGGCCGTCCAGCCTGGAGGGCAAGGGCGAGGTGACCCAGCGCGACCTGGTGCGCAACGCGCTGCGCATGCGCCCGGACCGCATCATCGTCGGCGAGGTGCGCGGCGGCGAGGCGTTCGACATGTTGCAGGCCATGAACACCGGCCACGACGGCAGCATGTCGACGGTGCACGCCAACACCACCCGCGACGCGCTGACGCGCATTGAGAACATGGTGCAGATGGGCAACATGGGCCTGCCCTCGCGCGCCATCCGCACGCAGATCGCCGGCGCGATCGACCTGATCGTGCAGCTCGCCCGCCAGCGCGACGGCGGCCGCCGCGTCATCCAGGTCAGCGAGGTCTGCGACATGGATGGCGAAGTCATCCTGCTCAACGACATCTTCCAGTTCGAGATGCTGGGCGAGGATGCGGACGGACGCATCGAGGGCCGCTACAAGGTCAGCAAGGCGCGCCCGGGCTTCCAGGCCCGGCTCGACTATTTCGGCCTGAACGACGACTGGCAGGAGGCGCTGGAGAGCGCATGAGCCTCAGCGTGCAGGTACTGTTGCTGATCGGTGCAGTGCTGCTGATGGCGAGCGCCGGCGCCGGGTCGCGACTGTTGCGGCTGCGCAAGCGCGACACGGCGCTGCAGCAACGGGTCGAGGCGGTGGCAGCGCCCTGGCTGCGCGATCGGCCGGTGCAGGCCAGTATGATCACCCGTCGCCCTGTCAACGAACCGCAGCCCCTGGTACGCCAACTGGGGCGCCTGTTCGGCTACCGGTCCGGTTTCGACGAAGGATTGCGTTGGTACTACGTGCTGCCGGGGACGCTGGCGGTAGCGTTCGGGATCGCCGAGATGTCCGACGTGCTGCTCGGCTCGCTCGGGATGGCGACCGTGCCGGTCACCTGGACGATGCTGAGCCGCTCGCTGTGGAACTGGCGGCGCGACAAGCGGCTGAACAGGCTGCTGATGCAGTTTCCCGACGCGTTGGCGATGATCGTGCGCTCGGTGCGGGTCGGCATTCCGGTCTCGCAGTCGGTGAGCATCGTGGCGCGCGAGGCGCACGAGCCGACCGCGCGCAACTTCGGCGATTTGGCTAACGAAGTTGCCATCGGCATGCCGCTGGAGACCGCGCTGCGGCAGATGGCCGATCGGACCGGCCTGACGGAGTACCGCTTCTTTGCCACCGCCATCGGCCTGCAGGCGCAGACCGGCGGCGCGCTGAGCGAGACGCTGGAGAACCTGGCCGACGTGATCCGCCGCCGCATCGCGCTGCGGGCCCGCGGCAGGGCGCTGTCGTCGGAGGCCCGTGCCAGTTGCATGGTGCTGGCGGTGCTGCCGGTGGTGATGGGTTGCCTGATGTATCTGCTTAACCCGGCCTATATAGGCATGCTGTTCGTTGACGCCAGCGGGCAGAGGGTATTGGGCCTGGCGGTGGTTTCGCTCGCGTTCGGCCTGTTGACGATGCGCACGATCGTCAGGCGGGTGCTGGCGTGAACAACAATTCCTTGCTGCTGCTGGCCGGCACGGTGCTCAGCACCGTCATGGTCTGCGGCGCGGCGATGCTGCTCTACCGCCAGTGCTTTCGCGAGGAAGCGTTCGCCGCGCGGGTGGCGACGGCGCGGGGCGCGGTGGAGCCGGGCCGGCCGGCGGGGGAGAACATTTCCCCGGTGCGCCTGATCGCCACCCTGGGGCTAGCCATCGTGCGCAGCGGCCTGCTTTCCGAACGCACGCTCAACGACCTGCGTCAGACGCTCATCGCCAGCGGGTTCCGCGCCGAGAACGCGCTCGGGCTGTTCATCGGCGGCAAGCTCCTGCTGGCGGCCGCGCTGGCCGCACTGGCGTTCTTCGCGTTGCCCACCAGCATTGCCCCGATGATGCGCAACCTGTTGGTCGGCGGCGCGGGGGTGGCCGGGCTGCTGGTTCCCGATTACCTGGCGCGGAACCTCCGCAAGGCCTACTGCAAGAAGCTGGAACGCGGCGTGCCGGACGCACTCGACCTGATGGTGGTATGCGCCCAGGCCGGACTCAGCATGCAGCCGACGATCGCGCGGGTCGCCGAGGAGATCCGCCCCGCCCATGCCGAGGTGGCGAAAGAACTCGCCCTGACCGCGAGCGAAATGCAGGTGATGGTCGACAGCCGGACCGCGCTGCTGCGACTCGGCGAGCGCACCGGCCTGGAGAGCCTGCACCGGCTCACTGCCACGCTGGCGCAGAGCATCCAGTATGGCACGCCGCTGTCGGATGCCATGCGCGCCCTGGCGGCGGAAATGCGCCAGGAGATGCTGACCGCCTTCGAGGAGCGCGCGGCGCGCCTGCCGGTGTTCCTGACCATGCCGATGGTGCTGTTCATTTTGCCCTGCGTGATGATGGTGGTTGGCGGTCCGGCGGTGATCCAGCTATTCAGGGTGATGTCGCACTGAACGCGGCGGGCGGTGCCCGTCCGCCCACATCTGGGACCGCATCATGCGGATCATCGTCGTCCTCGCCGCCGCCCTGCTCGCCGCCTGCGCGGCGCAGCAGAATGACACCCTGTCAAGCCGCCCGCCCGGGATAGGGGTAGCGCGGACCGCCATGGCGAACGGCGCGCCGGTGGTGGCGCTGCAGATCTGCTCGGAGCTGACGCAGCGCGTGCCCGGCAACCTGGATGCGGCGGTCTGCGAGGGCGACGCGCTGACCGCGCTCGGCCGGCGCGACGAGGCCGAGGCAAGCTTCCTCCGTGCGCAACGGATTTCGCCCGAAGCGACCGCCGTGCTGATGGGCCTGGGACGGCTGCGGCTGGGCACCGATCCGCTGGTTGCCGAGGCGCTGTTCCAGCGCGTGCTGGACCAGGACCCGAACAACGCCGCGGCCTGGAACGATATCGGCATCGCCCGCGACCTGCAGGGGCGCCATGCGCAGGCGCAGCAGGCCTATGCGCGGACCATGGCCATCGCCCCGGAGATGCGCGCCGCCGAGGTGAACCTCGCGCTTTCGATGGCGATCTCGGGGCACGCCGAAGAGGCCGTGCAGCGCCTGCGCCGGATTGCCGCCGATCCTGCGGCCTCGCCGCGGCTGCGCCACGACCTCGCCGCGGCACTGGCGATGGCCGACCGGCCGGACGAGGCCGCGCGGCTGTTGCGCGGCGATATGCGGCCGGAAGAGGTGGACCAGGCGATTGCCGGCTACCGTGCGCTGCCGTCCGGCTCGGCGCCAGCGCCGGCCGTGGTGGTTGTGCCGATGCCGCCGCCCGCCCGGCCGGCCGCGGTGGCTCCGCCGCCGCCCGTCGCAGTTGCCTTGCCGCCACCCCCCCCACCGGTCAATGCCGCTGTCGCCGCTCCGCCCGGGACCCCTGTCGCCGTTGCGGCGGCAGCTGCGGGCGCCGGCATCACGCTGCGCACCACCGCGGACGTCTGGGTGCGGGTGAGCGATCGCCAGGGCAAGCCGCTGCTGAACCGGTTCATGCACGCCGGCGATACCTGGGCTGTGCCGCCGGACAGCCAGCCCGGCCAGTTGCTGCTGAGCACCGGCAATGCCGGCGCCACCGAAGTGCTGGTCGACGGACAGGCGGTTCCCGCCCTCGGCAAGAGCGGCGCGGTGCGCCACGACGTGCCGCTCGACCCCGATGCCTTGCGGGAGGGCAGGACGGTGCCCCCCCACGCCGCCAGGCGGTCGGTGCCGCCCCCGCCATAGCCGGCGCGGCTATCCTGGTTCGCCCGCGGGTTGCCGGACGGTTGCCCGGCACCGGCCGTCGGAGTACGTTCCCGTCCTTCGCCAGCCCTGAGAGTTTCCCCCCAATGCAGATCATCGCCGAGCGCCTGGACCGGATCAGCCCCAGCCAGACCATCGCCATTGCGACCAAGGCGCGGGCGTTGCGGGCGGCCGGCCGCGACATCATCAGCCTGTCGGCCGGCGAGCCCGATTTCGACACGCCGCAGTTCGTCAAGGACGCCGCCATCGCCGCGATTCAGGCCGGTGACACCAAGTACACCGACGTGGCCGGCACGCCGGCGCTGCGCCGGGCGGTGGCCGAGAAGTTCCGCCGCGACCAGGGCATCGATTACGCGCCCGAGGAGATCATCGTCTCCACCGGCGGCAAGCAGGTGATTTTCAACGCCATGCTCTGCACCCTGAACGCCGGCGACGAGGCGATCATCCCGACGCCGTGCTGGGTCAGCTACCCCGACATCGTCTCGGTCGCCGAGGGCAAGCCGGTGTTCGTGCCGTGCGGGCAGAACAACGGCTTCAAGCTGCGCGCCGAGGACCTGGAAGCGGCCATTACGCCGCGCACCAAGTGGTTCATCCTCAACAACCCGTGCAACCCGACCGGCGCGGCCTATTCCGCCGCCGAGCTGCGGCCGATCTGCGACGTGCTGCTGCGCCATCCCGACGTGTGGGTCTTCACCGACGACATCTACGAGAAGCTCGCCTACGACGGCTTCAAGCCGGCCTCCATCGTGACCGTGGAGCCGAAGCTGCGCGACCGCACGATCACCATGAACGGCTGCTCCAAGGCCTATGCCATGACGGGCTGGCGCATCGGCTTCGCCGGTGGGCCGAAGCAGCTGATCCGCGCGCTCGACAAGCTGCAGAGCCAGTCGACCACGAACGCCTCCTCGATCAGCCAGGCGGCGGCGGTGGCGGCGCTGAACGGTCCGCAGGGCTTCATCGGCGAAATGGTCGCGGTGTATCGCCAGCGCCGCGACATGGTGGTCGAGATGCTGAACCAGGCGCCCGGCATCACCTGCCACAAGCCCGAGGGCGCGTTCTACGTGTTCCCCTCGGTGCACGGCTGCATCGGCAAGACCTCCCCCAAGGGGGCCAGGATCACCGACGACGAAAGCTTCGTCATCGCCCTGCTGGACGAGGAAGGGGTGGCGACGGTGCACGGCGCGGCGTTCATGTATCCCGGGCATTTCCGCATCAGCTACGCCACCGACACCGAAAGCCTGCGCGACGGCTGCAGCCGCATCCAACGCTTCTGCCGCGGGCTGGTGTAGGGCGATGGTGGACATCGCCAGGCCGGGCCTGGCCCGGCGCCTCGATCGCGCCAAGACCGCCGCGGTCGCCACCATGGGCATCAAGGTGCGCGCCCTGCGCGATGCCGGCCACGACGTGGTTTCGCTGGTGCTCGGCGAGCCGGATTTCGCCACCCCCGCCAATGCCATCGAGGCCGCCCACCAGGCGGCGCTCAGGGGCGACACCAAGTATCCGCCATACGACGGCACCCGCGCGCTGAAGGAAGCGGTGCAGCGGCAGTTCCGCCGCGACCACGGGCTGGAATACGCGCTCGACGAGATCCTCGTCTCGAACGGCGCCAAGCAGATCCTGTTCAATGCGCTGATGGCGACCGTCAACGAGGGCGACGAGGTCGTCATTCCGGTGCCGTGCTGGTTCGCCTATACGCTGATGACCAGGCTGGTGGGCGGCGAGCCGGTGCTGGTGTCGTGCCCGCAGAACAACGGCTTCCGGCTGCGCCCCGAGGACCTCGAGGCGGCGATTACGCCGCGCACCAAGTGGCTGATGCTGAACTACCCGAACAACCCGACCGGCGCGGTGGCGAGCCGCGCCGAACTCGCCGCGCTGGCCGAGGTGCTGCTGCGGCATCCGCATGTGTGGATCCTGTCCGACGACATGTACGAGCACCTGTATTATTCCGAGGAGCGCTACGCGACGCTGGCGGAGGTGGAGCCGCGGCTGCGTGACCGCACGCTGACGGTCAGCGGGGTGTCGAAGACCTATGCCATGACGGGCTGGCGCATCGGTTTCGCCGGCGGGCCGAAGGACCTGATCCGCGGCATGGGCGCGGTGCAGGGCCACGCCACCGCGGGCGTTTCCACCGTCGGCCAGGCCGCCGCGGTGGCGGCGATGGACGGGCCGCAGGAAGGCGTTGCCGAACGCACCGCGATCTACCGCCGCCGGCGCGATTACGTGGTGGACGCGCTGAATGCCTGCCCGGGCATTTCGTGCCACCGGCCGGAAGGCGCGTTCTACGTGTTCCCCGACATCGCCGGCTGCATCGGCAAGACCACCGCCGGCGGACGCCTGCTGAACACCGACGAGGATTTCGCCAATGCGCTGCTCGAGGAGCAGCACGTCGCGCTGACCCACGGCGCCGCTTTCGGCATGAGCCCCTATCTGCGCCTCAGCTACGCCACCGACGAAGCCTCGCTGGCCAAAGGCATGGAGCGCATCGCCGCGTTTACGCACGCGCTGCGGTGAGCGGGGGCGGTGAGCGGGCCCGCCTTTTCCCTTCGCCCCGGCCGCGACCCGGATGCCGCGGGGTTCATCGACCTGATCGGCGGCTGCTGGGCGGAATACCCGGGCTGCGTCATGGACCTCGACGGCGAGGTGCCGGAACTCCGGGCGCTGGCCAGCTACTACGCCGGCCAGGGCGGCGCGGTGTGGGCGGCCGAGGCCGACGGCGGGCTGGCCGGCATGGTCGGCTCCCGGCCGCTGGGCGGGGACGCCTGGGAAATCTGCAAGATGTACGTCGCCGGCTCGCAGCGCGGCACCGGCCTCGCCCAGGCGTTGCTGCAAGCCGCCGAGGGCCATGCGCGCAGCCACGGCGCCGCGACGATGAAGCTGTGGAGCGATACCCGCTTCACCCGCGCGCACCGCTTCTACGAAAAGCATTCGTATGTGCGCAGCGGCCCGATCCGCGTGCTCGGCGACAAGTCCAACTCCATCGAGTTCGCCTACGCCAAGCCGCTTGCCGGCATCGCCGTGCAACTGCTGGACGCCGCCGCGGCCGGTTCGGCGGAGGGGCGGCTGGCCGCGGTGCTGAAGGACTGCGTCGATGGCGGCGCCTCGGTTTCCTTCCTGCCGCCGCTTGACCTCGCCGCGGCGCGGGCGTTCTGGCGGCGTGCCGCGACGGCGGTGGCCGCCGGCAAACGGATGCTGTTCGCCGCCTGGGCCGAGGGCGAGATCGTCGGCACGGTGCAACTCGACCTCGACACCCCGCCCAACCAGCCGCATCGCGCCGACCTGGCGAAAATGCTGGTGATGCGGCATGCCCGCCGACGCGGCATCGCGCGGCAACTGATGGTGGCCGCCGAGGCTGCCGCGCGCGCGGCGGGCCGCACCCTGCTGGTGCTCGACACCTGGGAAGGCGGCGAGGCCGAGCCGCTCTATCGCTCACTGGGTTGGATCGAGGTCGGCCGCATTCCCGACTACGCGCTGCTGGCCGACGGCAAGCTCGGCGCCACCGTGGTGTTCTACCGCCAACTCTAAAGCAACGGGGTCAAGGGGCCTCACGGCCCCTTGCGGGTCCAGGGCGGCGCCCCATAGGCGCGGAGATAAGAGAAATATTCTTTGTTGTCAGTCGGTTGGATTTCCCGACACGTCCCAGGACGGATGGCTCGCCCCGATGGGCCGAACCCCGGCCCAACTTTCCATATCCCAAGCCTGCGGCTGCTGGATTTGGAAACCTGTTGGACGCGCAGAAAATGCTGGCTCGCGGGATGCTTTGCCAACCGGCCCGTCGTAGATTCGCGCTTATGGGGCGGAGCCCTGGCCTTCCTTCCCTACGCGAACCGGTAGAGCGTGGCCGGGTTGTCCACCAATATCTTGTGCCGCACTTTCTCATCGGGGGCCCATGCGGCTAGCAGGTCGAGCAGTTCGCCGTCTTCCGGCATGTGTCCCGGTATGTTCGTGTGCGGCCAATCCGTGCCCCAGACGCAGCGATCCGGCGCGTGGCGGATGAACAGTTCCGCAAGTGGCGCGACGTCGGCATATGGGTAGCCGGCGTCCGAGGCGCGGTAGCCGCACAGTTTGACCCAATGGCGCCCGGAGTCGAGTTTGCGCAGCACGTCCAGCAGGATGGGATCGTTCGGCTGTACGCCGGCCCGCATGGCGGCCATATGGTCGAACACCACCGAGACCGGCAGTGTGTCGATGATCGGCAGCAGGCCTGGCCACGCGGCCGGCGGCACGTACATCTCGATGTGCCAGCCGAAGGGGGCCACCTTGCGCGCCACCGCGCCGAGGCTGTCCAGGCCGGGGCCGCCCTTGGCCGTGGTGATGAAGCGGGTCGCCCGGATGCCGCGGTTGTCCAGGTCGCGCAGCGTTTCCGGTGCGACGTCCCGGGCCACCATGCCGACCCCGAAGGCGCGCTGCGGCCCGAGGGTTTCCACCGCCGCCAGCAGGCGCGTGTTGTCGATGCCGTAGACGCTCGCCTGGATGATCACCATGCGTTCGATGCCGAGCGTGCCGAGCATGCGCAGGTAGGCGTCCTCCAGCGCGTCGGGCGGCGTGAAGCTGCGCTCCGCGACATACGGAAAGCGGTTGGGGGGGCCGAGGATGTGCGCGTGGCAATCGCAGGCGAGCGGGGGCGGCATGATCTTCGGCGGCGCCGTGGTGGGGCGGGGTGGGGCGCACAGTTCCATTTCGATCTCCTCAGCAGGACGTTCCGGTGGGTCTTCTTGCCGGCAGGAATGCGCCGCCCCTTGGGGGCTCCGGCAGCGCCGGGTGCCGTCGTTGATAACGCTGTCGCCACGGCGCCACAATTACGTAATCATGGGTCGCGGCGGATCACCGCCGGTCATGCCGACGCTGCCGAACCCAGGAGGTAAGCATGCCACCCGTATCGATCGAGGATCGCCTCGAGATCAACGACCTTTTCGTACGCTACACCTGCGCCATCGATGCGGGCGATGTCGATACGCTGGTCGACTGCTTCACCGAGGATGGTTCGCTGCAAAGTCCCGCGGTCGGCGGCTATGCCGGCCACGCGGCCATCCGCGAATTCGCCCAGCGGTTCGCGGCGTTTCGCAACAACGGCTCGCAGTTGCGGCACGTCATCTCCAACCTGATGATGCAGGTGGACGGCGATCGCGGGCATGCGACCTGCTATCTGACGGCGTTCCTCACCAGGGACGGCAAGAGCCGGCTGCTGGCGCCCGGGCGATACGACTGCGAACTGCGCAAGACGAACGGGGCGTGGCGTTTTTACAAGCGCGTGGTGCTGCACGACCACGACTACACGCTGGAAGGCCTCTGACGCCGATGGCCCGATACGCCGCGCCGTCGCGGCATATCGGGCCGCCGGTTACGCCGTCGCCGGCATGACCACCGCGCCCTCGACGTGTTCGCCCATGGCCCGGCGCGTCATGAACAGGGTGAGCAGGGTGGCGATGATCGACAGGCTGCCGCATAGCACCAGCGCCACTTTGAAATCGCCGGTGAGCCGCACGAGGTAGCCGGTGACGATCGGCCCGACCAGGCCGAAGCTGATGCCGCCGAAGGTGAAGAAGGCGTAGGAGCGGCCGACATCGCCCGGCGTGCGCAGGCGGTCGTTGACCAGCGCGAAATTCATCGACTGCGCGAATGTGTTGAAGGTCAGCGACACCGTCAGCAGCACCGAGGCGAAGACGAGCGAGCCGGCATAGGGCACGAACACGATCAGCGCGGAGAGCATGGCGCCGGTGGCCACCGCATAGCGCCGCTTGCCTTCGAACAGCGCGCGCGGCGACAGCAGCTTGTCGTTGACCGCGCTCAACACGATGGCGAGCACGGCGCTGATGCCGAACGGCAGCGCGGTGTAGTTGCCGGCTTCCTGCACCGACACGTGGTACGAGGCCTGCAGGAAGCCCGGCAGCCAGGCCAGGAAGAAATACGACGTGTAGTTCACGCAGCCCTGGGTGAGGGCAAGGCCCCACATGGTCGGCGTGGTGGTCAGCAGGCCCTTGTAGCCCATCGCCGGCAACCCGGCCTTGCCGGTCGACTCGGAATCGCGCTCGGCGATGATCTTCTGGCGCTCTTCCTCGCCCAGCCACTTCGCCTGCTCCGGCGGGCGGTAGGTGAGCAGCCAGACCGCGACCCAGACGAAGCCGATCGCGCCGGTGGCGATGAACGACGAGCGCCAGCCATAGTTGACGATCAGCCACGCCACGATCGGCGAGCCGACCGCCGGCCCGGCGTTGGTGCCGGCGTACCAGATCGCCGTGGCCAGGCCGCGCTCGGTCCGCGGCGTCCATTCGCGCAGCGCCCGGTGGGCGCAGGGATTGGCGGCCGACTCGAAAACGCCGAGGCCCAGCCGCGTGACCAGCAGGGTGGCGAAGTTGGAGGCAAAGCCGCCGAGAAACTGAAACAGCGACCAGAAGCCGGCGGCGATGGCGCTCATGCGCCGCGCGCCCAGCCGGTCGGTGATGGCGCCGGCGGGCAGCAGGACGAAGGCGTAGAGCCAGAGATAAGAGGAGAAGAGGTAGCCGAGCCCGACCGGGTCGAGATTCATTTCCTTGGCAACAGAGCTGCCGGCGACCGCCATCGTCACCCGGTCGAGGGAGTAGATGCTCAGGAACACGAACAGGAAGAAGTAAATAAAATAGCGCTTCTTGTTGAACATATTTCCCTCCACCCCGCATCCATCCCGGGCCCACAGCACGACCGCCGGATAGTCGGGATTCCGGTGGCGAGTGGCGCAAACAATGCAGGCTGGCACCGTTCTCCGCCGTTGTCCAGCGAGCTGCGGGCCTTCCGCCACCCCCCCCACCAGCAACGCCCTCAGCGCGATCAGCGCCACGGAGAGGGCTAAAATCTGCGGATCGGTGCGGCAACGGATGGTGTGCCAGACCTCGATCGGCAGGGTTGTCAGGCGCGGCCGAAGAGGAACAGCGAGATCACCACTTCGTCGAACGAGGCAAGAAACGACAGCGCGGCGGCGGCGGTTATGCCGGGCAGCAGCAGCGGCGCGGTGAACAGCGCCAGCAACGCGTCGCGGCCTGGATGGTCTTGCCGAGCCCCATGTCGTCGGCCAGCAGCAAGGACCCCTTCACCAACCGGGCGGTGCCTGCCTGTTGATATTGGACGCCAATGCAGGCCGAAGGGCATTGCCGGCCCATTCGGCGACATGTTACTCGGCGGCGTCCTCATCCAACGGTGGGGTCGTGACGTCCGTGTTCTCGGTGTAGTCGGTGGCAATCAACGCCACGTCGACACCGGTACTGGTGCCTTGCAGGCGCAGCATGTCCCATTCAGTGATCCAGCTGCGCACGTGATGCCGCAGAGTGAGGTTCGTGCGCCGCTCGAGCAGCACAGGGGCCGGCGCGTTCCAGTCATAAGCCACCGAATAGCAGTCGCGAAGCGTCTCGCCATGCCGCACAAGGTCGTTGTCTGCCGGCGCGCGGAGCATTTTGGCGCTCTGGATCACGCGCATCGCGGCACGCGCCATTTCCGCGTGGTGAGGCTGCCCCTTCTGCCGCAACCGCTCGGGCAGCTTCGCATCGTCTTGCCGCGCGTTGATCACCACGTCGGCAAAATCATCGCTGATGGCGAAGGTGGCATACAGGCCGGGCACGCGAAACTCCGGCGCCAGGCCGAGCCAGCGCGCCAGCTGACAATAGGCGGCGGCCCGCTGCATCGGGCCGTAGCGACCGATCAACTCCACCTCGTCGATCAGCACGCACCAACCCGCGAATCCCGCTGCCCGAATCAGTTGGGCCATGAAGCGGGGGCGCTGCAATTGCAATGTCGCCGCATTGACCCCGCCAAGGTCGAACATGCCGCGGGCACCGAGTGCCGAAAGGCGCTGACGCAGCTGGGAGGTGGGTGGTTTGGCGCCGCAAAGAAACGCCTCGATGCCATGTATCAGTTCCGCCGGCAGGTCGCCGGCAAGCAGATGCGCCACCGCGGCGAACACCTGCGCCACCGCCGCCGCCGGCGTGCTGGCCCAAAGCTCCAGGTCCGGCGCAGCTCCCACACGGCGCTGCACCTCGGTCAGCGCGACCGTGACCGCATCATCGAGGCGGCCGGGAACAATCGCGCCACGCATGGCGGCGGTGAACAGCACGCCGAGTTGGGACAACGGCGTCTCTTTGCTGACCGTTACCCAACTGACCACGAAATTGCGCCGCAACGCCTGCTCGCGCAGATAGCCCAGAAGATGCGACTTGCCGGTGCCAAAACCGCCAGCGAACGCCATGCCGGGGTGCGGCTTGGGCCCCCACATGGCATTGAGCGCTTTGGTGAACTGATCCTCGATCGAAGTCTCCACGCTGCCGAGGAGCTGGATCGCGGCGCGGTTGGGCACGCCGGCGCGCAGCGCTTCGATGACCACGCGCGCCGAATGGCGGTCCGGGGAAGTCATGGCGCGATGACCACGAGGGGTGAAAGTGGATTGACCTGTCCCTGCGGGCGGACGTCGTCCCATACGCGCATCTTCAGCGCGGTGTACTGACTCAGCGCTCGTTTCGGCACGTCATCATTGATCAACCTTGCATCACCCATGGCCACCAGAAACAGACCCTCGAAATGCTCGGAATCGTCGATGACCTGGCGGATAACCTCATAGCAATCCATGACCGCCGCCGGCGAATAGGCAACGCCTTCCAAAACCTCTCGTCGCTCGAGCAGCAGGCGGCGAATGTCGAGCAGCAGCACGACGCCGGGACATCCGCAGGCCCGCAGCCAATGGCAAAGTGACATCAGCATCGCCCGTGCGTTGTGCCGGCCGATGCGCGTGCCAATCTGCGCGTCCCGCACGCCCTTCAGGTTGCGCAGGTCCCCCCGCATCCAGTCGAGGACGGCGTCGCGCAGGCTGTCCTTGTCGACGGCCAATTGGGCATCGAGCAGCGCGATCATCGCCTTGCGGAAATCCTGCGCCAGCCGCGCATCCTCCCAGACCGTGCGCGTGATATGCTGCTGCAGCGTGGTGCGCATGATCGGCGGCGCGATGCCGTTGCTCTCCGCGAGGGACACGAGGGAGGTTCGCCGGCCTGGTTGCGGCCAGCGATAGCCGGCGTCGGTCACCAGGGTTTCCAGCCGCGTTTGGACCAAATTCTCCCAATCGAGCTCCTTGGCGATGGCGAAGAATACAAAATGCAGCATGTGCAGGCGGGTCGTCGCGGTATCGATGCAGATCACCAACAATCTGGCGTCCGCAGCGGCGGCGGTCAAACTCTCGCGCAATGCCGGCAGCGTCGCGTCATCGGCCACGACGAAACGCACGGCGCCGCCCCCATCGGGAATGAACGTATCCAGATATTCCCGCTTGATTGGCGCCAGCCAGTTGTCAAGCGTGATTGGCATCATCGTCATCCAACGGCGCCGCTTCGCGAGCAAATCGGACACCGACATAAACGTGTTGCGCGCCGTGTTCGTCATAGACGGTCAGGCGGTTGCGCCCCTTGCTGCCGGTTGAGGCCGGCAGGGTGAAGCGATGACCGGTTCTGCTACGGGTATCCGGCGCCCGGTCCAGGCGCAGCAGGTCGCAGGCAAACGCCTCGCGCGAATAGTCGGAGGCAGCGGTGGGCAGGAGGGTCAGCAAGGTATGGATATCATTGAGCGCGACCACTGGGCCATCGCCAGCCTGGTCGGCCCGCCAGGTGGGCTGAGCGATCCGGGCAAGGTAGGAATAAGCGTCGAACAGTTGCTCAAGGAATCGTCCCACGTCGAACCGGCTTGCCGCCTGGGCCTGCCGTAACCGCCGCACCAGCATGCTTGGGCGAAGCCCTCGCTCCAACTTGCGGCCAATCCGTACGGCGGGAATTTTCGCTTCCAATTTCAGCGCCAATGGAAATGCGGTCAATCGCCCGTCCCGCTCCGTCAGCACCACGCCCTGGGTGCGTGCCTCGGCCTGCAACTCGGCAAGGTACGAACCGTCCGCAAGCGCGGTGGCGGCATCGTAGCGCAACGAGTCCCGCGCGGTCTGGACAGAAAGGGTAAACAGTTCGGCCTGCCGTGGAATCGGATCAAATAAGCCTTCTAGTGGCGCAAGTTCGCCCGCATTTGTTTTCTTGCGCAG